>JAFGTN010000115.1 GCA_016934075.1 Pirellulales bacterium | reverse complement strand
TTGCCGCTATGGCCTAAACGCCGCTTTTTCCGCGTTTTCTTCGGCACTTTCAAGCCTTCCTTCCTCCAAAGTCGATAAACACGCTTGTACATACGCACTGTTGAATGTTTCGCTTACGGTGAAGTAGGTCATATTCGCGCGATACCAAATCTTCTCCACCTTCTCATGACCTAGCCCTTGAACCTCACAACTATTGAAACTGCCCCCCATCGTCGCCAAATAGGCCGCCTTGTTC
This sequence comes from Pirellulales bacterium, assembly GCA_016934075.1. Taxonomy (GTDB): domain Bacteria; phylum Planctomycetota; class Planctomycetia; order Pirellulales; family Thermoguttaceae; genus JAFGTN01. The sequence continues at coordinate 7,981 of JAFGTN010000115.1, read as the reverse complement.
GGCACCCCCTTATTCCAGGTCCACTTATAGCCGGTATCGCCACAGTAGAAATCTGGTGAATGAAACCGATCCGCATACGGCGGATCGTGTGGCGTTGAATTGGGATCGGCCAGATTGGGCGGCCCCACCTGGGTAGTTCTCGCTGGGAAATGGATCCAGTCATTCGTGCCCGTGACATAGTATTCGAACATCTCGCCCATCACATCGTCGTAACTTAGCCGCAGGGTAAAATACTCGAACGAAGGATTGTCCCCCCAGTCGAGTGCAAAGTAGTTTACGGCATCGCTATACGCTCGACCGACAGAATCCGGAACCACGCTCCAGGTACCAAAGGAAAAACGATCCCCTGTAAACGCAGCGCTGTAGTCGTCGGGTCGAAAGGTATGAGCTCGCGTCACCGTTGGATCGGCACTCCCTGGGTCAGCCACGCCACCCAAATTATTGGCGCCATTGCGGCCAAACTTTTCCCAGTAGTAGGTCTGCGCCTGGCCTAACAGATCGTAGGCATCATCCACATCGGTCAGGCCAAAATACTTTGTTCCCTCAAGCGGGTTGGGGCCACGTTCGGGCTGGCCTTCAGAACGGCCAAAGGTGTAGCCCCCATACTCAAGGTCTAAAAAGCAGCCAGGCTCCATGAAACCGAATGAACAATCATAGATTTGGCGGTTCATCGCCGTGGGGGGCGGCGAATCACCGGCATCCGTGGGCAGTGGTAACGAGTTCGCGACTGGCTCCAGCCATGACTCAACCCACTCGAAGGCACTGATCGAGGTGGTGAACTGTTGCTCGACGAGATCGTAAAGCGTGGGAAAGGCGGAAGGCGCGGCCGCGCTGTCCGAGCCGATGAATACAACCTCACCAGGCAGACCTTCGAGGAATGTGGGGTTGACGAACGTTCCCTGTCCGAGATCCGACTCGTCTCCGAAGGCGAATACGAGGCGCAGGCCTGCAAGTTGGTCTTGACTTTGGAGTTGAGTTGTCCAGTCCTTGAACGTGCTGCACACTCCACACCAAGTGGCTGCGCCAACAAGGACCGTGTTCTCATTGAAATCTATCTCAACGGTGCGGCCTTCCGCATCGACAAGATGGAGCGGAGAAGGATAACGGAAGGTGAGTTCTGCTCCCGCATAGAGCCGCACTACACCATCGGCGGCACCAACGAGAATGTCATTCGTGCCGTCGTTGTTGTAATCACCCACAAAGGGACGTGATCGAGCCGCGCCGGGCAGATCGATCGTCCGTCCCTCTACCTCGACCAGCTTTCCTCCGGCCCACAGAGGGGCCTCATTCGTGCCTACGTTGGTATATAAGTAAAGCTGTCCTTCCGTATTACCACAAAGGAGGTCTTTGAGGTCATCGCCGTTCAGATCACCCATCGACGGGCTGCTTCGCATCTCGGGGACGACTAACAGTTCATCATCCACAGAGAGGTTTGTCGCTTCGCGGAAGTCGGGCAGGCCACTTGCCGATTCGTTCAAGAATACACGCACTTGGCCGTCCAGGGCGCCCACCACGAGGTCAAGCCGATCATCGCCGTTGTAGTCGGCAACATCGGGTGTGGCACGCAGCCCCACGTCGATTTGCTGTTTGGCTCCCGGTAGTCCAAACTCCAGGAAGATGGATGAGTCCAGTGAGGGACGGCAGGTATCTTCGTCGGACGAGTCATTGCCTATAATGTTCTGGAACAGTTGAATCCGGCCGTCGGCCCGGCCGAGAATCAGGTCCTGGTTTCCGTCTCCATCCAGATCGGCAACCCGCGGAAAGACACCCAGGCAACCCTCGGCATCGACAGTTAAGTCTTCGCCATTGATGGTGACGCATACGGGGTTTTCGTAGGTAGGCTGCTCGGCGGTTCCGGTATTGCGGTAGAAAGACACCTTCCCCTGGCCGTCGGTGGTCTTCTCACCGACCAGCAAATCAACCAGTCCGTCACTGTCCCAATCGGCCAGCAGCGGAACCGAGTAGTCCTGGCCCTCGACCACGACATCCCCAGACGGTGATCCTGGCCACGGGTTAAGTCCGGTCACTTCCATAGTCGGTTGTTCGACAGTGCTTGCGGTGCCGGTCACATCAACCACACCGGACGGATGGTAGCAGGCCGGGCACTCCACCGACAGTAACCGTCTGTCTTCAAGCGGTTCCAAGAAGAGACGGCGGGAGAACGATCGTTGGTGTGTGGCTAAGCCTTCGCAGCACCGCGTACGATGTCGGATAGTATGCAGGTTCATGGCGATCTCCTTTCTCACGACGTCTCGGGAAACGACTGGTTCCTCAAGATGTACGAATTGTATTCTCTCCCACTGACATCGGGGGGCAAGATTTTTGGTGATTTAATCCCCATAGAAACGTTGAAAAAAATGCCGTGGTCCCTATTCCGGGTTAGTACCAATTTAAGATATTGACGGTTGGGTAAACGCTTGTGTCTCGATATAGAGGCGCCAACCACAAATAAGCACGGCAGGATTAAGAAAGAGGTTTTGAAAAAATTTGCTTTTTCGTGACAGTTCCGGTTCACAGATGTCGCACGTAAGAGTAGACAGCTTTCCGAGCTTTACACAGAAGACCAATCATATTCATGCTGAGCTGATTGTTTTGCTATTCATTCACCAAATCGACTACCTTGTAGATGAGAACTCCCATGGCTTTATACGGGCGACCTCATGATGATCCGAATAACGAGACTCCAGGCCGTGCTCCGGACCACAGCCCAGCACCACTCCGCAGCATCCACACAACAAATTTCCGGCGATTCTCAATCGGCTGGGAATCTCTCTTCTGGTTACAACCTACCAGGCAGGCAAGCTTGTCGTTGTACGCCCAGATCTTGAAAATCCAGGCGTCATTAACACACACTTCCGCAGTTTCAACAAACCGATGGGCTTGGCGTTCCACAACAACCGGCTGGCAGTCGGCACCGCCCAGGAAATTATTGTCTTTCGCAACGTACCGGCTGTTGCTTCCCGTCTAGAACCGCCCGGTAAGCACGATGCCTGCTTCCTGCCACGTTCGCTTCACGTGACGGGCGACATTCAGATTCATGAAATGGTCTACCAAGAAGACGAACTCTGGTTCATCAACACACGCTTTTCCTGCCTTTGCACTCATGACGAGGACCATAGCTTCGTTCCACGATGGTGGCCTCGATTCATCACCGGACTCGCAGCGGAGGACCGTTGTCATCTCAACGGAATTGCTCTCGCGGATGGCAAGCCCCGCTGGATGACTGCCCTGGGCGAGACTGACTCTGCCGGTGGATGGCGTGAGAACAAAAAAGATGGCGGCATCCTCATCGACATCGATTCGGGTGAGATTGTTGCCCGAAAATTGTCGATGCCCCATTCGCCCAGGTGGCACACCGGACGGCTATGGCTGGCGGGAATGCGGTATTAATGCCGTGTACATTGGTCGCACCCAAGAGGGAAGGCATTTACGTGTATGGTATTTCGATGGCGCGCGGATTCCCTGAGATTCCGTCGCTATAGGTTGGAAAATTGATAGCAATACCGCGAAGCATTTCGCGGTCAACTTATGGGATAATTTATCATGTTCCAGTTCAATCGCTCTCACCCAAGCACCCTTCGCCCTGCCCAGCTTCGTCAACATTGGCATCGTCTGCGGTTGGAGCCACTGGAAGACCGCCGCATGTTGTCGATCGTAACCGTAAACACAGAACTGGACGTGATCGTTTTGATGATGGTGTCATGTCATTGCGAGAGGCCATCTTCGCCACAAACATCGTTCCCGGCGCCGATGAGATCGTGTTTGATTTCGGCCACGACGGCCCGGCGATGATCCAGCTTGAACATGGCGAGTTAGAGATCACCGAGGCGCTGGCAATCACTGGCGACGGACCCGAGCTACTCACAATCGACGCCCAACAGAACTCACGGATTTTCAATATTACCGCAGATGCGGGAAACTTTACGATCACTGGGATGACGCTTACGGGGGGGAAGACAACCGGTGATAACGCCGAGTCTGAAACTACTCACAGTGGCGGAGCGATACGTTCGCTGACAGCCGGAAGTCTGGCGATTGAGAATTGTAATATCAGCGGCAACTCGACTACCGGTATGCGGGCCGATGGTGGTGGGATCTTTGCTGTGGGTGCGGTGACAGTCACTTCCAGTACGATCTCGGGAAACTCGGCGGATGAGCGCGGCGGCGGAATCTTTGGTTTAGGGTTTGTCAAGGTCACCTTGAGCACAATCTCGGGAAACTCGGCGAAATACGGCGGTGGTGGTATAGCCGGGGACAACGTCACGGTTACCTCAAGCACCGTCTCGGAAAACTCGGCAAGCGGTCAAGGTTCCTTTTCGTCTGGCCCCTACGGTGGATTCGGCGGTGGGATCTCCGGTAGTACTGTAACGGTTACTTCGAGTACCATCTCAGGAAACTCGGCAGTCGGTATATATTATCAATACTACGATTTCTCCTACTTATCTGGCGGTGATGGTGGCGCTATCTCCGGTCGGAATGTGACGGTCACAAACTCGACGATCTCGGGAAACTCCGCCGGCATTGGCGGAGGAATCAACAACTTGGGCAGACTGACGGTGACGAGCTCAACGATCTCGGGAAACTCGGCCTATAACAGCGGCGGAATTTTCAACGGGATGTTCGATGACCCCTGGAACCCCTGGAATGTTATTCCTGAGCCCTGGACAATGACTAACTCGATCATCTCGTTGAATATTGCCACGAATTATCCCGATTATTGTGGTGCACTCACCCCGGAAAGTATCAACAATCTGGTTGGCGTCGATCCGCTCTTTGTTCGCAATCCGACATCGGGAGATCCTGAGGATTTGCACCTCTTACCCGGCAGCCCCGCGATCAACAAGGGCAGCAATGCCTTGCGGAACGAGTCAACGAGAAAGTTGTCGACGACGACATTACGATCCTGGCCCAACACTGGATGATGGCCGTCGATGATATGGACAATGACGACGAAGAGCGGGACACTGTTTTTGCAGCGGTCGGCTCGGGCAACGATATGCTCGGGCTGTTTGATGAATAGTATCCTTCAGCTTGCGATACAAGCCAAACGCAGAATCGCAAACTCCCTACACCAACCGCTAATACCCATTCCGCGGACTACCCTCAAACACAATTCGGCCTTCTTTCCGCAGCCGGGCCAAATGCCGACGAATAGTCGAGTTACTGTGCCCAGTGCGATGTGCAATATGCTCCCGACGAATTCGGCCGGATCTTTTGAGTTCGGTTAGTAGCCATTTGGAAAAGTCTTTTCTTTGCTTTTGCTACTGGCCAACACGGCTGGTGTGCAACTCGGCTTGTTGTTCTTTGATTTTGACGATCGCTCGAATGATGGCGTCGACGTGGCTTATGTTGCCCAGGAAAAGTTGGTGCATCAGCCACACGGCCTCTTCGCGGCAGGCACGATCCGCGTTTGGACATTTCTCCAAAAAGTCGCGATAATCTATTGGTTTTTGGCGGCCCGCCATATAAGGTGATTGGGCCGAGGTTAAATCCAATCGATAGAAGACGGGATTTTGGAAGTTCAAAAAAGAATAGCCCGCGAAGGCCGGAACGCCCTCGGCGTTCAGGGCTTCGAGGAAAATATCTCTCGATAATCCACCCCAGCGTGAAGCGTCGTAGCGAAGCATTACCAGGTAATGGCTGTGCGTTTTTGCGTCAGGGTGCAGGTTGACGGGTGTGAGTCCCTCGACCTCTTCCATTTTTTTGTAGAAATAATCGACGTTTTCCATGCGGCGTGAATTTTGTTCGCCCAGTCTTCTAAGCTGTGTGCGAAGCAATGCGCCTTGGAATTCTGTCATCCGGCTGTTTGCGGCAAGCCGATGGTGTTCGTACCAGAGCCCGTTTTTTACGCGACCGTAATGCCGCAGGCTCCATGCCGCCTCGGCGAACTCGTCGGAATCTGTGATAATGGCGCCACCCTCACCGCAAGTCAGGCATTTGGAAGCCTGGAAACTGAAGATGGCCGCGTCGCCGAACGAACCCACAAAACGATCGCCGCGCAGGCTCACACCTTGCGATTGGGCGGCGTCTTCGATGAATCGCAGCCCGTGCCGGTCGGCAATCCGCCCGATGGCTTCCACATCTGCCAACTCACCGCTGAAATGGACCGGCATGATTGCGCGAGTACGTGGTGTTATGGCTTCCTCAATTTTTGTTACGTCGATATTGTAGGTTTCCGGATCAATATCAACATAGACGGGCAAGGCATCAGCGTTGAGAATGCATTGCGATGTGGCAAAAAACGTATAAGGCGTGGTGATCACTTCATCTCCAGCCGCGAGATCGATGGCACGCATGCAAATATCCAGCGCCGTCGAACCATTGGTAACGGCAATGGCGTGCTTGACATGATGGAACGCGGCCAATTCCTCCTCGAACTGTTCCACCTGGCTGCGCGGACCGGCGCCGTCGGCTTCCGAGCCAAGTTCGGCTTCGCCGTAGGCGTACATCCACCATTTGCCGCTCTCCAGTACGTCGACCACGGCCTGCCGATCGCTCCGGTCCCAGATCGGCCATTCAGGAAATGGCTCCCGAACAGCTTTTTCGCCACCCAACAACGCAAGTCGATTCATATCGATTTCGCTCCCATGCTTTTCCATAATCCGTTGACGTATTCCTTCAATATTTCTTCTGCCTGCGGGCTTACTTGCCACAATCCCACATAACGGTGCGATTCCTCCGACTCGTAGCCTCCGGCGACCAATGATTCCGCGTCTGGTACGTATCCGATATAACCGTGGCAGTAGGCGGCCACACATAGCGGCTCGCCGGAAATTTCAGCCGCCACTCGTCGTCCCAGATCATAAAAAACCTCGCCGGGTAGAGCCACGACCGTTCCGCCGCCGATACGCACTATGGAAATCCGAGCCGGCAACGGTTCAAGACCGTTCGGCCGTCGAGCGGCTTGCTGCAACTTGTCGAACCATTCATGCCAGGCGGTTTTCAGACGGGATTGCACGACGGGCTCGCCGCTCTCCTGGGGCCTAACTGTGCAATCCGCCTTTGCTAGATCATTTTCAATTTTGTGCATGTCATCCAGCGCGTCGTGCGGCAATCCGAAATGGCTGGATGCTATTTGTAGAATCCGGTTTTCGTCGACACTGGCATTACCGCAAGCCACAAGCACGGCTTCGGCCAGCTCTTGACCGGCTCGCCGCGCGGCTTCCGGACCATCTCGATCGGCTGGCGGGCCGATATCGCCCGAACATCCGTTGAGGTAAATGCAGTCGTATCCTTGTCGCTCAAGAGCAGCCGCTGCGTGGCCATAGTAGTCGGAACTGATGAGACTGCTATCAGCGCGGAGGAAATAAGGGTGGCAGGCGTAGTGGAATAGCAAGATCGTGCGGTCTTCACCGGCCAGTTGCAGAACTCGCACGTCGGTTTCGCAAGGGCCGTCCGGATTATCTCCCAAAACTACTCGCCCATCGTCCGGCATAACCTGCCGCCGGTTGACGGCGATCGATAGCGGAGCCGTGCCCCAGGACAGCGTGACCGCGTGCTTATCGTCACGGGCGGCAATAGCGGCTTGTCGTATTTTTTCCGCTAAAACCACCAAGTATTCATCATCGGCCGGCCCCAATCCTCGTAGAGGAACGGTCATCGGACCGGAATGCGTGTGCGAACTCGCAAGCAAGACGCTATCTTTGGAAATTCCCATGTGAAGAGACAGATCGTCAACCATTCGGTCGGCGAATTCTGGCACGATGCCTAACACATCAAGGCCGACAATCAACAAGCTGGTCTGTTCGTTTTCCAAATAAAGAGCGCGAACCATAAGCGGCGCATCGACGTCCGTACTGGAAGACAACCGCGCGATGAAACCGTTCAGTTGGGAACCGACCGGCGGCGTGACGTCGACAGTGTTGAATCCGGCCTGCATTTACACGGCTCCTAGCGGGATCATTTTCCTGCCAGATCGCGGATAGCGAGAATCATTTCGTGAGACAAAAGATCGTAGCAGAAATAGCCCACACCTTGGGCG
>JAFGTN010000114.1 GCA_016934075.1 Pirellulales bacterium | reverse complement strand
GCAGCGGAATCTGTTTCCGCAATTCCTGACCGATACGGAAGTTTCGGCCCTGTTGTTCGACCTCATGGCTCGGACCTATAAGTACCCGGTCGAATATATCATCGAGGCGCTCGCGCCGACGACCGAACTCGACTTCGACCGTCTACCGGCAGAACGTCGCCGTATCTATCGGCAGCTCCAGGCAGCGCATCTACGCGGCTCACCGGACGGCCCATGGTTTTTCATCATTGCACGCAACCTCGACGCGGAGGGATTTCAACTGTTGGGCATTACCGACACGGCGATGCTCCGTCCGCAGGTGTTCGCGTTGCAGGAGGGTGAGGTCTCCGTGGGATTGATCTGCTCGGAAAAGCAGGCGATCGACGCCACGCTGGCAAGTCTCTCGGAAGAGGATCCGCGGATTTCGCCGGTGGCCGATATGTACTGGAATGCGCGGGGTGGTAGTTTCAACGACGGCGGGGCTTTTATGATGAACGTCAAGCCCACCAATGGATCGAACGGAAACGGAAAGCCCCCGCAATATGCGTTGACGATCACCAACAAGTTCGGCGAACCGGTGGCGACTCTACCGGGACAGGTTCGCTGCAATCTCTCGATCGACCCGACAACTCCTAATGATATGGCGGAAGACGAGGCGACGATCGACAAGGCAATCGGCGATGGGGATGGCGCCGCGTTGTTCTGCTGCCTTCGCGACCGGGTCGTCGAAAAAGACTACGATTGGTTCCGTTGGGCTGTCGATAAGATCGTCGAACGCACGGCCGACGCACCCTCCGTGGGGATCGAGGGTCTGACCCTGGCGATGGATCACTGCTATCCGACGGGCGATAAGAAACGTAGTTCTATTTTGACGATTATCCGCGCCGGCATCGGAAAGATATTCCAACAACAACCGCTTTTCGACAAATCGGCCGACGGCACGTATCGCCGGATCGATTGGGCTACCCGCTCACAACTTCGCGAACCGCAAGGCAACGAGCAGACACTGTTGATCGACGCTCGCGGTTTCGAGCCCGAGGGCGCCGATTGCGATGCACGACTGGCTGTTGAGGCGTACAAACTTGGCTGGCGTCATATCGTGCACTATAACAGCCGCGGAACACGTTTTCACGCGGCCGGGTTTGGTCCGAACACTGATGGGTTGCGCATCGATTGTTACGATAACGTGGGTGACTATCTCGGCTCAGGGATGGACGGGCTGGAAGTCTACGTGCACTGTAACGCTCAGGACCAGTTGTGCCAGATCACCAAGCGCGGCAAGCTGGTCGTTTACGGCGACGTGGGCCAGACATTCCTTTACGGCGCGAAGGGCGGCACGTTTTTCATTCGTGGCAACGCGGCCGGGAGGCCCATGATCAATGCCGTGGGGCGTCCCAAGGTTGTTATCAACGGCACGGCGTTGGATTTCCTCGCGGAATCGTTCATGGCCGGCGATCCACTTAACGGTGGCGGTTTTGCGATCGTCAACGGCATGCGGTTCGACGAGCACGGCAAAGTCGTCTCCCTCGACATGCCTTATCCCGGCAGCAATCTGCTATCGTTGGCTTCGGGGGGGGCGATCTACGTTCGCGACCCGCACCACACGCTGGTCGACGAGCAACTAAACGGCGGAATGTACAGGACGCTTTCGCCAGCCGATTGGAAACTCATCTTGCCTTACTTGCAAGAGAACGAGCGGCTGTTCGGTATCCGCGTGCATCAAGATCTGTTGACGGTTGACGGCGTGCTTCGCAAGCCATCGGAGGTTTATAGAAAGGTGATGCCCTACCAGGACGCTGAACTGGAATCCGAGCTGGAAGGAATGGGAGAGTAGCCATGGCGGATACACTGAATCTGAACAATTCCCGATTCGCGGAAGAAGTGGAAAGGCTCTCCGGTACGCCGGTAAGAGCGTGTTTCCAGTGCCATAAATGTTCGACCGGATGTCCCATCGGGCCCGACATGGACTTGCTGTCGAGCCAGATCATGCGATTGATTCAGCTTGGCGAGGAGGCGGAGGTACTCGGCTCACGTGGTATCTGGCTGTGTGCTTCATGCGAGGCCTGCACGACACGCTGTCCGATGGGGATCGACATCGCCGCCGTGATGGACACGTTGCGGATGATGGCCATCGAGCGGAAAGTGGCTATTCCGGACGCGCACGGGGAGAAATTCAACCGGTCGTTCCTCGGCAGTGTGCGGCGTCACGGCCGTGTCTTCGAGGTCGGTATGATGACGGCCTACAAACTCCGCACGTGTGATTTTTTTGCCGACGTCGATAAAGTACCGCAGATGCTGGCCAAGAGGAAGCTTTCCTTGCTGCCGAATCGCAGCGGAGCCGGCAAAGAGGTGCGGCAGGTGTTCCGCAGAGCGGAAGAGGAGGAGAAAAAGCGGTGAAATACGCCTACTATCCCGGTTGCAGCCTCGAATCGACCGCATGGGACTTCGATAAGTCTACACGCGCGGTCTGCGCTGCGCTGGGTATCGAATTGCAGGAGATTCCCGACTGGGTCTGTTGCGGATCCACGCCCGCCCACACAAGCAATGCGTCGCTCGCCGTGGCTCTGCCGACCATGAACCTGCAAAAGGCGCAGGCCATGAATCTGCCGGTGATGACGGCATGCGCCTCGTGCTACGCACGACTCCGCACGGCCAATCACAAGATAGAAAACGATCCACAGGAACGTGAGCGAACAAGGCGAATAACCGAGAAGGACTACGACGGCAGCACGCCGGTGCGGCATGTGTTGGACGTGCTTGTGAACGATTTCGGCCTTGATGCGATCCGTGCAAAGATACAAAGGCCGCTGGAAGGTTTGCGTGTGGCGAGCTACTACGGATGCCTGCTGACGCGTCCACCGGAAGTCGTCGCGTTCGACAACCCCGAACAACCCTCATGCATGGACGAACTGCTTGCCGCCGCCGGCGCGAAACCGGTCGAGTGGCCCTACAAGACAGAGTGCTGTGGGGCGTCACTGTCGATGACTAATACCCACGTAGTCAGCCGTTTGGGGCACAAGCTGCTGTCGATGGCCACGCGTGCGGGAGCCCAGTGCATTGCGGTCGCCTGTCCTTTGTGTCAGGTAAATCTGGATCTACGGCAAGGGGACGCGAAAAAGGCGCACGGCGACCTGCCCGAGACGCCGGCCCTCTATGTGACGCAACTCCTGGGTCTTGCCCTGGGACTCAGTGCGGAAGAACTTGGTATCGGTGCTCTTTCGGTCAATGCCGATTCGCTATTGAATGAATATGCCGGCGTGTCCAGCGCACCGGGAGGTACTGCATGATCAGCGAAAACAGCCAGGCAGAAATGAATGTATCGGCGAGCAATGTGAAAGAACCAATCGGCTCGGTACTGGTGTGCGGCGGCGGAATTGCCGGCATCCAGGCGTCGTTGGATCTTTCGGCGGCCGGATTCCGGGTCCACCTGGTCGAGCAGAGTCCCACCATCGGTGGAGGCATGGGACGATTGGACAAGACGT
>JAFGTN010000113.1 GCA_016934075.1 Pirellulales bacterium | reverse complement strand
GTCAAGACAATGTAAAAGAAACCTTCGCTTCGCAAAGCTTTCTTTTACATGTGCCCTTGACTCGCAATTTTGCAAAAGTCCAGTTATTCACCTTCGGCGATAGGCAACACCACCGCAATGCAACAGCCTTGACTCGGTGCACTTTCTATTGTGGCATGGCCGCCAAATAGTCGAGCCCGTTCGCGGATGCCACGCAATCCGAAGTGTTTTTCAGGAATCTTTTCCGGGTCGAACCCCACACCGTGGTCCCGTATTTCCAAATATAACTGCCGGTCTCGCTGAATTAGCTTAACTTCCGCGTTGGCAGAGTGGCTATGTCGCTTCGCGTTAGTTAACGCCTCCTGGACAATACGGAATACGGTTCCTTCCAGCATAGGATTGAGTCGGTCCAGCTTCTTCGGAAATACCAATTCCACCTGAAACGAAGGATCGGCATATTCGCTGCTGATCAGATGTTTAATGGCTTCTATTATTCCTGCCTCATCAAGTACCAATGGGCGCAATTCCCTGATTAAACGCCTGGCTTCAGCAATCGCCCTGTCCAGCAGCTTTTCCACTTGATTGATTTGTTCACCCAATTGTGTTTTGCCGACACAATCTCTAACGGTTCCCTCGTAGAGCATCTTCGCTCCCACAATATCCTGCACCATACCGTCATGGATATCATGTGCTACCAATTGTCGTTCTCGCTCCTGCAAATCCAACAAATTCCGCAACAACTGATCTTCTTTCTCCAGTTTCTTTTCCGCTTTCTTCAGGCTCGTGATATCCGATGCTATCCCGCCGATCTCAGACGGCCGGCCCGCTGCATCCATGATCACCCTGGCTCGATCCAAGAGCCATCGAATTTCTTGATTCGGTCGCACAATCCTGTATTCGATCTCACGATGCCCATGTTCCAGTAGTCTTTGTGCACTTTCCATGACTCTCTGCCGATCATCTTGGTGTATTACTTTAAGCCACAATTCAGGGTCCTGGTAGAATTCCTCTCGTGCTCGTCCATACACCCGCTCTGCCGCGGAATTCATATAAGTGTGCCGTGATCCGTCCAAAGTTGCAGTCCACACTACTTCTCCTGCCGTATTTGCCAACTCCAGAAACCGCTTTTCGCTGTTTTCCAGGGCCCCCCTGACTTTTACCCGTTCGGAAATGTCGGTCATTATGGCGGCAATGCAGAACGGCTCTCCCCTCTCATTGTGTATCAAGAAATTGTGCGCGATAACCGGCGTTAACTTGCCCGTATGTGAACGCAGGATCGTTTCACCTACCCATCGTCCCTCCCGCAGAATCGTGGGAAGTACGTCCTTCTCCATCATCTCCAGATCTTCTTCGCGATGATACATGGAGAAACTCCCCCCTTGGATGTCCGCCAAATCCTCGATGCCGCATAGTTGGAGTATAGCAGGGTTGCCATAGATAATTCGCCCCTCAAGATCCGTCATTCCAATGCACTGGCCAGACGCCTGGGCAAATCTTTTAAAAACGGCGAGTTCTTCTTCGACCTTCTTTCGCTCAGTGATATCATGAGAAATACTGTTTACGCCAAGCACCCTACCGGAAGTGTCATATTGAAAAGTACACATCCACAGCATTTGCCGGATTTCACCTGTTCGGCTAAGGTGACGATGTTCGATCGTAGCACTTGAGACACGATCTCGCAGACAGCGATTTAACCATTCCCGCGTTCTGTTCCGGTCTTCGGGATGGATAAAATCGAACACAGACAATCCAACACATGCCTCGGGATTCACACCAAGAACTGTTTCCGCGGCACGATTGGCAAAGATCAATTTGCCGTCGCCGTCAACTCGTGTGATAAGGTCATCGGCTCTTTCCACAAATTCCCGGCAGATTTCTTCACCGCAGATATGTTTTTCATTGTGCTGGGTGGTGTCGGCAGCCTTGATTGTGTTCCTCAGAGGTTTCTTTTTTTTAACCACTGTACTCTGTTTTGCTTACCAGAAATAAACTTGCTATTGTGGAATGAATGTAAAGCCAGATTTCAAATCACTAGAAAAGCCTCGGTATAGATATGGTTGGATGTCTGCTCAGGCTCCAACTCATCCGGGATAAACCTTAACACGCGAAGGTAGGCTTGCAAGCAGTCTAGCCCATAGAATTAAGAAATAGAATAGGAATGGCACTGATATTGGATTCACATTCTATGCGCTTCACACCCCCCGGTTGGATATTATTTTAGTTCCATTTTTGGTAATCGCTGATAAAATACCGAGATGTCTCTTTCCGGGCTTAAGTGGGATACGGCAGGTATTGTCGGAGTGCGATGCCGGTATTAGATTAGACATTGACTAAACATTGTTTAGTCGCGTTGAAGGGGGGAAGCGTATTCTTTAAGCCTAAATAGTCAGTTTTCAGCAGGTGTGGGATGTAAAGATCCGGTCAGGTTCACCGAATACACTGCGAGTAGATGGTCTTTTAATTTAACAGCTTGGAACGGGGAGGTATCGTCGATGAAGTGCAGGTTATCAACGGTAGTCGGTGTTTGTATCGCCACAGGATTCGTTGTTGCGTGTTTATTGGGCAATGGGGTATCCGGCAACCGGGCTTTTGCCGGGCAAAAGGAATCCGGTTCGCAGGCCAAGCGATCCGGAGCCATGAAATACCATGAGATTTTGCAAAAGCGACCCCAGCCCGGGTATCTGTTCGACCGTTTTTATAATACATGGCTCGACGAATCCACAACCGAGGAGTTGCAGCAGTTTCTCGAATCGCAGGCCGAAAAGTCCAAAACCACGGCAGACCGGCTTCTGGTGGCGTTTTTTCACGCTAAGCAAGGCGACGATGTTGCGGCCATCGAGGAGTTCCGCCGCGCCTTGGCTACGGATCCGGGTAGCGCGGCCATCTGGTATAACAAGGCCCTGATCGAAGCCCGCACGCTCGATTTCGAAACGGCTATTGCCGACCTGAAGAAGGCCAAGGAGAAGAAGCCCGACGCCAAGCTGGCGGTGCTTATCGACAAACAGCTCGGTAAGCTGTTGTTGAGAAACCGTCAGACAGACGAGGCCATCAAGGTTTGGAAATCGCTCTTGGCGGCCCACCCGGCCGACGAGGAACTGTGCGAAGATATTATCGAGTTGCACATCGACGAAGGTTTGTTCAAAGAGGCCGCTGAGATGGCGACGGGATTGATCACCCGTACCAAGGACCCATATCTGGCCATAACGCGGCGTCTGCGGTTAGGCGACATTTATCATCGTTCGGACAAACGCGACAAGGCCATCGCGGTATACTCTTCGGCTTTGGACAAGGTCGGCCACGGCTCTTGGCTGGAGCGGGAAATTCTGTCCCAGATCGAACGCATCTTCCGCCGCGAGGACGACTTGACGGGCCTGAAGAAAGAGTACGACTCTCTTCTGAAAACTCATCCCAAGCGGATCGACATCCACCGCCGTTTGGCCAAGCTGCAGGTCGAGTTGGGCAAGAACGACGACGCGATTAAAATCTATCGCAACATACTCAAGCTCACGCCTGGCGAACGGTCGTTGCGCGAGCAGTACGTGGCCACGCTAGCCAAAATCGGCCGCCACGACGAAGCCATCAAGGAACTCAAATCCTTATGCGCCCAGCACCCCAAAGATGCCGAATTGCAGGTGCATCTGGCCAAGGTCATGCACGAAGCCAAGCGCGTGCCCGACGCCGTGGACGCGGTTCGTGAGTATCTGAAGACCGGCGACCAGACAGAATACACTTATCTTCGCGCCGCGAGGCTGCTGGAGCAGTTCGGCGACACGTCAGCGGCCGCCGACGTGTATAAGCAGATGATCGAGAAGTACTCCGATTCGTCTTCCGCGCTGGAGGCGCAAGCGTCTTTTTTATACGAGAACAAGAAGAAAGACGAGGCGTTGTCCATTTGGAGCAAGCTGGCCAAGGACGCAGATGTGAACCAGACGCTGCATGTTGCGCGAGCGTTGACGGCCCGTCGCGAGCAGGAAACGGCTTTGAAACTGCTGAGAGCCAGGGAGAAGGACTTTGCCGACGAGCCCTTATTTTTCGGACAACTGGTGACGATCGCCATGCAACTTAAGAAGTTCGAAGCGGCCCTGCCCTGGGCACGGCGGCGGGTGGAGCTGTCAAAGACCACGAGCGAATTAGAAACGGCACTGACGGCTGCGGCTAGCGCCTGCGAGCGAAGCGACAAGCTCGATGAAGTTATTAAATCACTTTCAGATGCCGAGCGTTCGGTGCAAAGCACTTGTCTTTTGGCCGAACTCTTGGAGCGACGGGGCGATAGCACGCATGCCGACAAGGTGCTGGCCGAGGCGGCCGGAAACAACGAGCTTTTGGCCATAGGCGAACAGATCCGCCTCTTCAGCCAACGTGCCGAATGGGTTGCTGCGGCCAAGGCCGTGCGGCGCATTATGGAATTGCCCGGCGGACACAAGAGCCAGCACGTGCGTAAGCTGGCGGAGCTATACGAACGCGATTTCAAAATCGACGAGGCCTTAAAATGGATCGAGGAGTGGAAGCGGATATCGCCCGGCAATACGGCCCCGTGGTTCAGCGAAGCCCGGCTTTTGAAGCTGCAGGGCAAGGAGACCGAGGCGCTCGACGCCCTGCGCGTCGCCATCGGGCGGTTCGACGGCAACGCGGATCTGAGAGTCCAACTGGCGCAGATGTACACCGAGGCGGGCAAGACGGCCGACGCCGAACGGATCTATTGGCAACTTTACGAAGAGACCGACGACATCGTAAGCAAGCTTCGCTGGGCCCAACAGTTGGGCTCTCTTGCCCAACAGCAAGGCAAGGTGGAGCGACTTGTCGAAAATTTCACCGAGCGGTGCCGCAACAATCGCCGCTCGATCGTGCCGTTGTTGTCGCTGGCCGAAATACACCGCACAACCGACAACTACGAAGGACGGCGGCAGGCTTTGACCGACGCGGCCAAAATCAAGCCAGACGATCTGCACTTGCTATTACACATTGCGAGTGTAGAGGAGAAAGAGGGCGACTGGCGTGCGTCGCTGGCCACTTTGGAACGGGCCCTTCCGCTGGATAAGACCAGTAAAACGCGCGAGCGGATGGCTCACCTGCACCTGGAATACGGTTCGGCCGACGAAGGCTATGCTATTCTCTTCGAACTGGCCGGTGGCGAGAAGGCCGATCCGCGGATTATCGAAACCATCGCCGACACCATGTGCGGGATGCAGGAATGGGAACGGGCGGCCGATTTCCTGGCGCAACGTATTTCCGACCATCCGGAAGATTATCGCTTGCGTTATTTGCTGGCTGTGGCTCAGGAGGAAGCCGGGCGAACCGAACAGGCCGTGGCGGAGTTCGCTCTCCTGCTCGATGGCCAGCAGGAACTGAAAAAAAACGCCACGAAAAAGAAGACTACAAACTCTCTCGGCAGCTATATCGGCATGATCAAAGACCTGCTGCCGCCCGCGGCGGTTGAATGGTTCGAGCTGACACAGTATCAGTATACGGTATATAGGTACCGTCAACGTCAAGACATACGTTACTCCACGGTGTCGTCCGGTTCGTCGTCGATACGCTCTACGATCCAGATGCCGTATAGCGTGGAACAAGTTCGGCCCTACGCCCTGATCCATCTTATAAAGCTCGCCGATGAGATGGAAGAAGAAAAAGTCACCGAGTTGACGGCCCTGATGCGCTCGCACGGCATCCGGGATGCCGAGATGATAACGTCGATGGGGGTCAGCCGTGGAGGCGATATCGGCAAGATAGCCGAAACGCTGGAAAAACATCCCGATAGCGAAACGGCGCTGGCGATATTTGTGATATCCGGATTCAGCAGGCAACAAGGTGGTTCAGCCGAGTATGCAATTCGCGCCTTCAAGAAATTCCGCGAGTCACGTCCGCAACTGGCGATCATGGCCGGCTTGCAGGCTGCCGGCGACGAAGAGCAGGGTAAAAAGGTTATCGACGATGTGTTTGCATTAGCCGCGACAATCAAGAAGCCCAACCCGCTGATGGTGATGTCGCTGGCCCAGTCGCTGGGCGGCATGCCCGGCTCACGTCGACAAGTTACGGTCGCCGAGGAGCATCACAAGAAACTGGCCGAGTTGCTGATCGGCTGGTATCCGCAAATGCAGGGATCATCGCCCTGGGGGCCGTGGATGTTTAACTATGTGGTCATGGCATTGCGGGCCGGCAGCGATCCGGTGCTTTATTTCACGTTCCTTGACGACGAAGTGGCACGCTGGCGCGGTGGCGGCAAGAACGGTTTTTCGAACCGCAACGCGGCAGTGATAAGTCGCCAATCGAACCAGCAATTGATCGCGCCCTTTGCGTTCCCACCCAAGATGCTGTCGGATTTCCCGGCTAATGTGCTGGCCATATTCCAGAAAGACCGCAATAACCCGTACACCTCGATGATGGCCGCGCAAGGCAAGACGGAGGAGACTTGGGACAAGGAGAAGGTTAAAGCCCTGCTGAAAAAGACAAAAGACCCGATTCTGCGATTGCTTCTGGCCCACCATCACGAAGACGAAAAGCAGGTGAAGCAGACGCTCACCGAGTTGCTCGCCGCCAAGCCTCCGAAGCTGGACGTCTATCTTCTGGCAGCCGGCAAGGCGAGCGCGGACTCGCGCCATGCGGATACCGTCGCCCTATTGGAAAAGGCTCGTTATCTGCCCATGCAACAGGAAATGAGGCAGCAAGTTGACAGCGGCCTGGTTGCCGCCGTGATTGCCGCAAAAGGCGAATTCGAGACGAAGGGCGACAAGCCGGATGGCAAGTCGACCGATAAGATGATCGAGGCGGGCCGCTCGGCTGCTTTGCGGTTGCGACGCGCTCGTCTGCCCGCCCAGCAACGCAACGAACTTATTCTGGCCATGCAGGATTTGGGCCTGAAGAAGGAAGCCGACAAACTCGACAAGATAGCATCGAAGGCCGCCGCGAGGTCCGGTGTGAGCACACTGGCCGCGCCATACATATCGAGCGGAGGTCGCGTCTCGAAGGACCGAATCTCGCGGCTGGTTGCCGAAGGCAAACGCGACGCGGCGTTGCGGTTGTTGGTCAACGAAGTGCAGTCGCACGTGCGACAGTTATTCGCCAGCCCCGGCAACTCGCAATACATGCGCCACCAGTTCCGAAGTTTGAAGCAGCGCGTCGAAAAACTGGGCATGATGGAAGACTTGCTCAAGAAGATCGCCGCGACTGATAAGAACAGCTCTTTGCGAATGCGCGAATATGCCGTCGTCTGCGATTATTTCGGTCGCAAGGATGAAGCCCGCAAGATCTACGAAAAGGTTCTGGCCAAACGCGGCAAAGATGAAATTGTCCGAGCGCGGCTGGTTTTGCTACTCGTTGAAAAAGCCGCTTCGGAGAAGAAAACGAGCGATTTTGAGAAGATCCCCGGATTGGATGAACATCTCAAGAAACTGACCGGCACGGCCGCGAGCCAGATGTTCGGCCAGGCATTGCAGGAAATGGTGCAGGATCATGAGACGAGTTTTGACGAGCGGATCAACGTCGCGCAGCTCGCCACCTGCTATCTGCGGCTGGCCAAAGACGACAAAACGGCCCAAACGCATTGGGCAAAAAATTTCGTGCAGACACTCGCCGGACAAATGTACAGCAACAACGCCGGTTTTGGTTTGCCGTCGCTCTACGATGTCAAGGATTCCAATTCCAATATCTCATCCTACGGACGAAACAGCACGTCGCAAAAAGCGAAGGAATGCCAAAAGCAACGGCAGCAAACACATCACGAATTCTGCTTGTGCATGATGGAAATTCCCGAACTCGGTCGTGACGGATTCAGGCACTTGCTGGCGTCCGCCGAAGCCAGCCGACAGACGGTGTTTCCCGCCAAAGAGTCGGAAGACGTCAAAAACCTCAATGCGCTCTTCGAAGATGATGAACAATCCAATACCAAGCCGGCCGACGAGTTCGCGACGCTGGCGCGCCGAGTACTGTTGGCCGAAGCGGACGATAAAAACCGCCATCGACAATCGATGTACGGCGGATCCGTCCATTACTATAATTCCAGTAACGCCCAGGTACGCTTCCGCGACCCCGAGGAATATCTGGTTCGCCTGGCCTGGCTTTCGGACGATTGGAAGCCGGTCGACGAGGGCTTGTTGCCCAAGCTCGAAGGGCGCCTCGGCAAACCGATCAAAGACCGGCTGACGAATTTATCGAAACTCTACAAATGTCCCGAAGGCGAGTTTATGGCCACGGCCGCGGAGGTTGCCAAGCTAAACTCGCCGGCCATTCATCCCGGCATGCCCGTCACGAATGAGGGCCAAGCGATGGTGGTCGAGGCATGGGCCGATAGAAAGTTGTCGCTGGACATTCAAGCGATGCTGATTAAATGGTTGCAGCGGGATATAAAAACCAACACTCAATATATAATGCCAAACCAGCATGAATTCATAACGCGGTATCTGAGCATCCTAGCCGAAAGGGGCAAACGCGAGAAGGTAATGGGCATGCTTGAAGAAGTGGCCACGGTTCTGGTGGCACCGCGAGGGAAACGGGCCGATTTCATCAAGAAGAACTACGACCCCCACCGTCGAACCTACGGTACGGACAACGATCGCATTCATGTTTACCGCCAACTGCTGCAATCGCTCAGTCAACGCGAGGGCTTGTTGTTCGCAATCGTCGAACATGCGGATCAATACGACGAATTCAAGGCGGTGGATAACCTCGACTACCGCGTGAGCAACATAATACAGCGCAGTCAATCTAAAGACGCAGCGAGCATTATGGCTACGTTGGAAAAAACGCCGTGGCTGAAAGATTTGCGGGAATTTCGCGTGTTGCGGCTGGGAAATATGGCCAATCAGTGGCCCCTGATGAAGGCTTTGGATATCATTCGAAGAAATCCCAAGCACCGCAAGGCCATCCGCGAGACGATCGCCAAGCGCGAGAAAACCAAGCCCACCTTCGGCGGCAGTTTGCTGTTGGCCTATCTGGCCGAGGAAGGAGACCACGCGCCCGTACTGGAGCACCTTGGAAAGAACCTCGCTGCGATCAAAAAGTTGCCCGAAACACGGCAGGGATATTTGTCCACCATGTACCACGAACTGCTGCCCTCGTCGACCGTGACCAAAGCAGTCGCCTCAAAGGACACTGCTAAAAGCAAACAAGCTCGCGAGGTGCAAGAGTGGCTCAAGTCGAGTCAAGCCGGCAAGTCGGAGCAATTGCTCGCAAAAATCCGCAAAGCAAAGCGAATTGAAGACCTGGGCGTAGACCACCCTTGGAACCTGGGACAGTTACTGTCTGCTAAAATGAGCGAATTGGCCAAGTCGGATCCAGACATCACCGGCGAAATTTTCGCAAAGATTGCCAAACTTGCCGAGGATTCCGCAAAACAAGGCAACTGGCCCTATGACTCGGGCGAGGACCGCACGGTCAAAGGCCAATTGCTCGAGCAAGCCTTTGGCCACAGCGGCGGCAACTCCCCCGAGCGACTGTCGGTCCTGCTCGATATTCTCTCCAAGAACGAAATCGAGACCGCATACGCCACGCGATACTTTGTCGACCACTCGCTGGAGAAGATGCTCGAGGGCATGGATGGAAAGAAGAGGTTTAATTACGAACATCGCATCAAGCGTTTCTATTCCGAGCTGGGCCCGAAGTTCGAAGGTCGCCCCATTGTACTCTTTAGCGTTTCGCTCTACCAAAAGCTCAATCAAAATATCAGCGCCGAGCAGGCGGGGCAAATGGCCCAGTGGGCAAAAAAAGAGATGTCCGCCGGCAAGTATCCCAAACTGGCCGCCTATTTCCACGCCATCATGCAGATGGTCAACATACACCAGTCGGAAAAAATCAAGGACCAACGCCGGTCGATGGCCGAATATCACAAGTATTTCCGCAAAGTCATCAACAACGAAAAGCTGCCGCTGACGGGCCGAATCAACGTGGCCTGTTTCCTCGTCGACACGGAAAAAGCACCGCGCATACCGGTGGAACTTGCCCGCGACCTGGCGATCGTCTACGGTAAGTGCCTCGAAGGCAATACCCCGCTTGTGCGCGACCAGAACCGCAAGATGATCGATATGTTGTTTACGCTCAAAGACGAACCGGCAGCCACCGCGGAACTGGCCGCCTGGCGCGATCAATGGGCCAAGCGCTATTTGGGGCCAACCATCACGACGTCCAACCGCAACCCCCGCCGCATAGCCAATCTGATCGACAACGCACAGGCACTGTCTCGCGCCATGAGACTTTATCTGGCGGCCGACGACTTCGAGCGGGTGAAACTCATACAAAACAAGTACGGCGCCAAACTGAATAATTCACTGCTGCCCATATCTATTTTGATACGCGCCGACCATCTCGATTTGGCCGTACGCCAGTTCCGCCTCTACCAGAACGGCGGAGAATTTTTCCACTGGCCGCACGACAACCTGGCCTATCATGACGAGGAAATTCGGGCCAAAACACCCGCCTTTCTGGAAAAATTCGACGCCGACGACGAACGCTTCCTTGCCGAGGTCTTGTTGGCGGCCATGCGCGATCCCAAACCTGCCAAAGATACCGACAAGAAACTGCCCAGCCGCGAGCAGCGCATGGACTTGCTGGCCGCGAAGTTCAAGGGCATTAAGTTTAGCAAGGCCAGTACCAAGCTCTCGGCCGTGTATATGATAACGGATAGCGAAAAAGCGACCGTTATGCTGTCCGAGGAAGTTGCCGAATATTACAAAAAGCTCGATTTCACTCAGGCCGTTGAGAGTAATAATTCAATCAAGATGCAACAGGCCAGCCGGCTGATTACACGCCATATTCGAAACTGCTTGCGCAAGGGGGATCTAAAACCACTGTTGGAAACCCTCGACAAACAGCCCACCGAATCAAATAACCACCACTGGTTGCTCGAACACCACGCCCATTGCATCGAGGTCGTGCTCGAATCGATGGACGGCAAGGATTTCCAGTGGAAGCCGGATCAATACGCGGCCTTGGCCGCCTCGCTGCGCAAAGCGACACGAGTAGGATTCTCTCGGCATACTTCATATCACAATTCCAATAATCCGTTCTCTCAGAGCCCATCGAATAAATCCTATCCTCTTTTCATGATTGCACATATTCAAGGCGGCCAGTCTAAAGAGTTCGACCAGTGGTTCATAACATTATCCGCGGACATGAAAAATCATCTTCGTGGCATGGGAATCGGCAAAGGCACCTGGATCCAGGCCGGCAAGATCATCGGCAAACCAACCGCGGAGAATCTGCAAGAACGCTTGCAGCTTACACAGCGGGCCGCTGATTTTATCTTGCACAGCGCGCTGTATCGGTCGCCGACCGGAATGGTCGACGATGACAGTCGGGGCAAATCCGTGGCGGATCTATTAAAGTTTGTGCAGGCCGGTATACTTAGCACCGAAGAGTTGATCACGCACGGCGTGCCCATTGCCGCCAAGCTTGACGATAAAGGGCTGGTCAAAGTCGCGCTGGCCCAATACATTGCAGACAAAGGCAATCCAGAGCAAAGCATCGCGGCCCTGCAAGCCGCTTTGAAAGCCGCTCCGGAAAAGGACGTAACGCAACGGGCCGCGTGGAATTTCGGGCTGGCCGTCGCTTATAAGAAACAAGGTAAAGCCGGCCTGTCCGGCGAGACTCTCAAAAAGGTCGACCCGGAAGGATTCTCGCCCGAGCAAAAAAAGACCTACGATCAACTGAAAGCGGAACTCGCTAAACTGACCGCGAAGACTGTGAAGAAATAGTCGGTGCACTTATGAAACGGAGGCAAATAAAATGACGGACCATTCCAGGCGAATCGAACAGTTCGTGGTCGCCGTACGGCGGCGGATTAACCGGCACCGGCTGTGGACGACGTTAATCTGGGCCATGGCGCTGGGCGCCGCGGCCACCGTCGGCGTGGGTCTTTTCTACACGCTGCAAGGCTACGCCGTTCCGGGCGGATGGATTGTCGGCCTGGCGGGCGTCTCATTTGTGATTGCCGTGGCCGCTTGGGCCGCGCGGCGATACAATAACGAACGTGCCTCGCATTTTGCCGACCGCCACTTCGACTTGAAAGACTCGGTGACGTCGTTCCGTCATTTCGACGCGCAGGATCGGCACGACGGCTACTACGCCCTGCAAGCTAACGACACGACCAAGCGGGTGGCCGATTTGGACCACCGCAAGATCGCTTATCGTCTACCGCGTCGCGTTCTGGCCGTGGCTTTGGGGCTGTTGGCGGTGGCTGTGTTTTTGGGCATGCAAGGGCCTAGTGAGGAAGTCAAAGAACGTTTGGCGTTGGAAGAATTCACGCAGGAAGCAACCCTGGCGATCAACGAGGAACTGGCCGAACTGGTCGAAGAGCTTAAGAAAGAGACTACCGACGCACCGGAAGAAAAGCTGCTCGAACCGGACAAGCTGAGGCGTTGGGTGGACGAGCTCAAGGAAACCCGCGACCAGAAGGAAGCTCTGCGGCAATACGCGCGACTGGAACGCAAGCTCGACAAGGCACGTCTGGCATTGAACCGCCGCAAGGACGAACAGCTTTTGGACCGCGCGGCCAAGGAGTTGAAGAAGTCGCCGGAAACAAAAAAGCTGGGAGAAAAGCTGCAACAGAAAAAATACGACAATGCGGCCGATCAAATGGAGAAGATGAAGCCCCAAGCCAAGCAGTCGCCCGAGAAGAAACAACTTGAAAAACGTCGCCGCGAACTGGCTCGCCTGAAGGCCATGTCGCAACGCCTGGCCGCGGCCGCGCGATCGTCGAAGTCGCCTTCACAGGGCAAGAACTCCTCGGCCAAACAGAGTAACAAGTCCGGCAAACAAAGCAAGTCGAA
Source organism: Pirellulales bacterium (assembly GCA_016934075.1). GTDB lineage: Bacteria > Planctomycetota > Planctomycetia > Pirellulales > Thermoguttaceae > JAFGTN01. The sequence goes on along the minus strand of JAFGTN010000113.1, from coordinate 3,942 downwards.
CAAATCGTCCCCCGCCAATAACTCATCCAAATCCGGCGGCAATTTCAGCGGCGGCGATTCGGAAGGTAGCGAGTTGGCCGAGGCCATCGAGGATCTGGCCGAGTCCGTGGAAGACATGGACGAGATGCTCAAGAAGGCCTGCGACTCGAAAAAGTGCGACGAGAAATTGCTGAAAAAATGCCAAAGCTGCCAGGGCGACGTCGGCGATCAGTTGGACAAACTGAGCAAGTGTCTCAAACGCTTGGGCACCTGTCGAAGGGCCGACAAGAAGCTCTGCAAGCTCAAACGCGCCTGCGGCCAGTGCCAAGGCAAACTGTGCAACGGTTGTTGCAGCGGTTCGGGGACCTGCGCCGGCGGACTCAAGCCCGGCTGGGGATCGAACACGGCCAGACGCGACCAGACCGACGAGCTTGTCGACAACGGCCAAACAACCCAACTCAAGGGCATCAAGGGGCAAGGCCCTTCGATGACCTCCGTCGAGTCGGCCGATAGCGGCAGCGGTGTCTCCACCCGCCGTAGCAAGGCGAAGCAACGGGAATTCAAACGCCAGGCCGAATCGTTCGTGCAACGCGAAGACGTACCCGAGCAGGTCAAGCAGGGCGTGAAGCGTTATTTCCAGATAATTCACGAGAACGAACTCGAAACCAGTAATAAAGAGGATAGCAACGAATGACAATCGCCGAAGCTGATGCCAAACAGGCGGCCGACCGATTCATCGACACGTTCAACCGAATCCGTGCCGAGATCAGCAAGTTCATTGTCGGCCAAGAGGATATAATCGAGCAGGTGTTGCTGGCCGTTGTCAGCGGCGGGCACGTGCTGATCGAAGGCGTACCGGGTCTGGGCAAGACGGCCCTGGTGCACGCGCTGAGCCAGGCCCTGCACCTCAAGTTCAGCCGCATCCAATTCACGCCCGACCTGCTACCGGCCGACGTGGTGGGCACGCAGGTGCTGACCGACCGCGATGGCGTAAAGGATCTCCGTTTTCAGCCCGGCCCGGTGTTTTGCAATGTGCTTTTAGCCGACGAGATCAACCGTGCCACTCCCAAAACACAGTCGGCCCTCTTGGAAACCATGCAGGAAAAATCGGTCACCGTGGCCGGACAGACGCACCCGCTGGAGTTGCCCTTTTTTGTGCTGGCCACGCAAAATCCCATCGAACAGGAAGGCACATACCCGCTGCCCGAGGCGCAGCTCGACCGGTTTTTCTTCAAACTTTTTGTCGATGTACCCAACCACAAGGAGTTCGCGTTGATCTTGAACCGCACCGGCGGATTGACACGGCCGATAGTGGAGCCGGTGGCCTCGGGCGAGGATGTGCTCGACATGGAAAAAACGCTCCGCGAGGTGCCCATCGACGACGAGGTGCAGGACCATTTGATCCACATCGTCCGAGCGACACATCCCACCATCGACGGCGCAACTGAGCAGGTTCAAAAGTTTGTCCGTCACGGCGCATCGCCACGCGCCGCACAGGCCATGCTGGCCGCCAGCCGCGGTCGGGCCTTGCTCTCGGGTCGATACCATGTTTCGCGCGACGACGTCAACGCGGTGGCTGCCCCGGCCCTGCGGCATCGCATGATACTCAGCTTTGAGGGTGAGGCCGAAGGCGTCCGTACCGACGACATTATCCAGCAGCTTATCGAGCAACTGTCCTAGCAATACAGGACTAGCTGACAAGCAGCCAGTGCCATCCGGCCGTTTTCCTAATTTTATGAATATATAGCAATGCTCACCGACCCCGCTTTTATCCGCCGGCTCGATTCGCTCTACCTTTTGGCTCGAAAGGTTTTGGGCGGGTCTTTGCAGGCTGATCGCAAGAGCACGCAAAAAGGGACGGGTATTACGTTCGCCGACTATTCCGAATATTATTTTGGCGCCGACTATCGGGCCATCGACTGGAGGGTCTATGGGCGGTTTGAGACCTTGATGATCAAGCTCTTCGAGTTGGAAGAAGACGCCACGGTATATCTGCTGGTGGATTCGAGTCGCTCTATGGAGAGCAAGTATCTTTATACCCGCAAGTTGGCGGCCGCATTGGGCTATATTGCCCTGAAAAGCCTGGACCGCCTGGCCGTTTACGGACTGGCTGATTCGCTCGAACCGCTCTTGGGCACCTGTCGCGGCAGTGCCAAAACGCTGTCCTTCTTGAGGGCATTGGACGGCGCCACGACCTTCGGCGGCGACACGCGTTTCAGCAACTGTGCCCGCGTGTTCCAAACCCGCCACCGACGCCGCGGTCTGGTGATCGTTCTTTCCGATTTCCTTTTTCCCGAAGGTTTTGAAGAAGGCTTGCGCTATCTGCAGTTTCACAAACACGAGGTTTATTGCCTGCAAGTCCAAGACGAAAACGATACACGATGCCACTTAAAAGGCGACGTGGATCTGGAGTGCGTGGAGACGGGCAACCGCAAGCGGGTAACGATTTCGCCGCGCGAAGCCCGTAAGTACGAATCGGTAGTGGCCGATTGGAACGAAAGCCTGCGGCAAAGCTGCGCGCGTAGCGGCATCGGCCTGACGTCGACCACCACCGACCCGCCCTTCGAAACGGTGATCCAGGAAATGTTGCGCCGCGGAGGGCTGGTGGCATGACGTTTCTGCAGCCGATGATGCTCTGGTCGTTTTTGGCGATTATCCCGCTGACGGCCTTCTATTTTCTAAAGGTTCGCCCGCGGCGCAAGCCCACGACGGCCTTTTTCCTATGGGAGCGGGTGTTCGAGGAGAAACGCTCCAGTAGCCTCTTTCAGCGTTTCCGCGACGTATGGTCGCTGTTGCTGATGTTGCTGGCGTTTTCGGCCGTTTGCCTGGCACTGGCCCGTCCGCAGTGGACCGACCGTCGCCGTGATGTGCTGATACTGGTCGACAACAGCGCGTCGATGTCGGCCCGCGAGGGGAGTTCTTCACGGTTGGAAGAAGCCAAACGCACGGCCACCGAAATCGTCGAAGGGCTCAACGGCAGCCAACGTGCGGCGGTGGCCACTATCGGTCATGTTCTCACCTATAAATCGCATCTGACCGACAACCCGCGGGAGCTGATCGACGCCGTCGAGTCGATCGGGCCGTCGAAACGCAGTCTGCGTCTGGACGCCTTGCCGCGCCGCGAAGATGAACAAAACCGCTGGGATCGTGAACACCGAGTTCTGCTGTTAAGCGACGGTGGTTTTGACACCGCGAGTCTGCCCGAGCACATCGAGCTGCTGAAGATCGGCGAATCACAAGAGAACGTAGGGCTGGTAGCGGCCGACATGTCGTATTTGCCCGGTGGCGCCAACCGGCTGGGGTTTTATTTCCAAGTGGCTTCCTCGTTCAAGGAGCCGTGTGACGTGGACCTTACTCTGGTCCGGGTGGATGACGACAGCAACGAGCAACTCTTCAAGGTCATCCCGCTGCAAGTCAAGCCGGGTGTCAATCCGCCGGAGACGTTTACACTCGAAGACGCGTTGCCCGGCCGTTGGATAGCCCGGTTGGATTTGGATGACGCGCTGTCGACCGACAATACTGCCAACCTGGTGGCCGCCAAGCCGGAGCCCATCCGCGTGGCTGTCGATTCAAGCGATCGTTTCTTTTTGGAAAACAGCATCATCGCCTTCGAACGCGGCGACAAGCTTTTGACACTGGTCGACGAGCGACCGGCCATGGTGCTGGCTAAATCAAAAACACCGCCGATGGATTTTGCCTTGATCTTCCAGCCCGCGGGCGAGTCGTGCTGGTGGAGCGATTTAGGTGATGAGGTCGAGGTCGGCGTGCCGCGCGTGGTCGTGGCCGACCATCCGGCCCTACGGTACCTGGACGTGGGGTCGATGGCATTCGTTGGCGCGCGTCGTTTGACTCCGCCACCGGGTGCGCAGGTGCTGGTCGCCGACGAGCGAGGCCTGCCGCTGATCTACAAAGCCCGACACAAGCAGCAAGCGGCCATCATCGTCAACCTCGATCCCTCGGCGG
>JAFGTN010000112.1 GCA_016934075.1 Pirellulales bacterium | reverse complement strand
TCCAACGGCTCGGGCGGCTGCACGTCGTAATGGCCGTAGACCAACACGGTCGGCAGGCCGTCAACCGGCGGTGTCTGGGCCAACACAAGTGGATAACCGGGCGTTTCGATCAGTTCGACCGAAAGGCCTATCCTGGTCAAATGATCGGCCAGCCAATCGGCCGTGCGGCGGATGTCTTTCACACGCTCGGGATCGGCACTGACGCTGGGCATTCGCAAAAGCTCAAACAATTCCTCTTCGAATCGCTTGGCATTTGAATCAAGATATTCGTCTATTTTTGACATTTTTGAGCCTGTTGTAGGGTAAGACCTAGTATTTTCCATAGCCTACCACATGGGGGGAAGATTTTTCTGTGGGATTCGATACAATGCATTCTGCTGGAATTCCACAGTACGGTAATATACTGCCCCGTTTCAAAAAACGCCATTGCTCTTCTTTTCGCTGTTTTTTCAGGGTGATTGAGATGGACCACCAAGCCGCAGTTGCCGAACCCACAGTCACGACCAAGCGCCAACGTCGTACAAAAGACGACCGCAGGCCAAGACGCCAGCCTCGCTACCAGGTTATCCTCTGGAACGACGAAGAGCACTCGTATCCTTACGTGATCATCATGCTCTTGGAACTTTTCGGCCATCCGCCCGAAAAGGGTTATCAACTTGCCGAGGAGGTCGATACAAAAGGCCGGGCGGTGGTGCTTACCACAACGCTCGAACACGCCGAACTCAAGCGAGATCAGATCCACGCATTCGGCAAAGACGACCTTATCGACAACTGCTGTGGTTCGATGTGGTCGACAATCGAGCCCCTCGAGGCCGGATGATTGGATCGCAAGACACTCAAAACCGTTACCCTCGGTTGCAAAGTCAACCAGTACGAAACAGAGTTTTTGCGAGAAGGCCTTGCGCAGTTGGGCTACCGCGAAGCATGCGACGGTGAAACGGCCGACCTCTGCTTAGTCAACACCTGTACGGTCACTGCCGAAAGCGACCGCAAGAGCCGCAAAGCAATTCGGCATCTGGCCAAAGAAAATCCCGGCACGCGGATTATTGTCATGGGCTGCTACGCCACCCGAAGGCCCGAGGAAGCGGCCGCGCTGCCGGGCGTGGTCGAGGTGGTAACCGACAAACGGGAACTGCCGGCGCTTCTGGAACGGATGGGACTGCCCGATCCGCCCGAGGGAATTTCCACCTTCGGCAGCCGCCATCGGGCGTACGTCAAGATCCAAGACGGCTGCCGCATGAATTGCAGCTATTGCATCATCCCCAAGGCGCGGCCCGTGCTCACCAGTCGGCAGCCGGCGGAGGTGCTGAATGAGATTTCTCGGCTGGTCGAAAATCAATACCGCGAGATCGTTCTGACGGGCATACACCTGGGGCATTACGGCGTCGATCTCGAAGACAACACTCCAGAGCTTGCCGGTCTGACACGTCGGATTGTGGACCTCGACGGCGATTTCCGCGTCCGCATATCCAGCATCGAAGCCGCCGAGGCCACACCCGAACTGCTCGACGTGATGGCAGCCCACCCAAAGCGAATCTGCCCACACCTGCATCTCTCCATGCAAAGCGGCTCCAACACGGTCCTCCAGCGGATGTGTCGCCGCTACACGGCCCGTGAATTCATCGACCGCTGCCGCCGCGTAACCGATTCGCTCGACAACCCCGCACTGACAACCGATGTCATAGTCGGTTTCCCCGGCGAGACCGAGTCCGAATTCGAGGAAACCTGCCGCGTGGCCGAACAAATCGGCTTTTCAAAAATCCACATCTTCCGCTTCAGCCCAAGGAAGGGAACATCAGCGGCGACAATGCCCGGGCATGTGCCGGGCGATGTTCAGCGGAAACGATTCGAACGTCTGGCGGAGATTGTAAAACCGCTGAGAGAAAGGTTTTTCCGGAGCCTGTTGGGGCGGCGGTTGCAGGTGCTGGTCGAGTCGGAGATTGAGGATGAGGAAGCGGGTGGATTGATCGATATTACCGGTTCGTCGCGAGCGCACCCTACCAGAATCGGGACATCTGCCCGTTATGTGCCGGTGGAATTATCGGATATGAATGGCGAGCCGGGGAATTTGGTTGAAGTCAGAGCCGAGCGAATTACGGATGGGCGGATCGTAACGACTTCTTAGACCAAAGAAATCATGTAGTATCGAGGGCCATATTCCCATTGTTTTGCACTCCTGCAGAATAACAAGTCTACAACAAGGACAGGCAGATCGGATTGTGTGCCGATCGGAGAAGATTCAATCTTGTTCCTTTTGCGAGAAATCTACTACTTGCAGTCCGGGAACTCGCTGAAAATCAGAGATATTTAAAGTTAGAACAGCATGATGATAATGACATGCCGTAGCTGCGATGAGCAAATCATGTGCTCCAATCATTTGCCCCTGCTTCGAAAGTGATGCAGACAACTCGGCATGTTTCTTGGCCACCTCGACAGTGATGTCCAAGATCGGGAATCGAGAAATAATTGTTTCTACAAAATCTGATCGCTTTTCTTTGCGCGATGGAATACTAGCTCGATGCACACCGGCAAGTAGCTCTGAAACCGTGATCACGCTTATCGCGACGTTTTCATAATTTTTCCATAGCGAGAAATCGAGCGAACCACCGCCACGCTCCCATGATACAAAAACGCTCGTATCAAAAATCAGCCCCATGGATCGCTCTCCGGCGGGATCTCTTTTCTGGCCTCATCAATATCTCGTGCAAAAGCTTCTGCCTCTTCCTTGCCTAACCGTGGCAACTCGGAAAAAACTTTGTTTAACTCACTTACTTTGAGCTCCTTAATGCCCGCCGTTACTGGAGTAGCCGGCGATATTCTGGCCACCACTCGATGGTCCCGCTCTAATTCCACTGTGATCCCTTCTGATGCAACGCGGTCTACGACTTCGTCGAAGTGACCGCTTGCTTCGCTTACAGACATTCGTTCCACGATTTCCAACCTCTCAGTAAATCAACAACTTTTTAGAAAAACAAAAATTCTCCCCACCGTGCATCTCTCGTGGTCTAATGTTCATTCTATCGTGAAACACCAGAATACCAATACTCCAATCACACAAACCCACCAATCGGTGGGGGCCTTTATACTGAATTACCCTACGACTGCATTATATTCTCCACCAACGTCACTACATCGTGAAACGGCATGGAGTCGAATGCGCCGAACAACCGGTGCGAGCGGAGTTTTGCTCGAGTGGTCGCGGGCGAGGAAAGGCCGCACAAGAATCTAGTTACTTGCCGCGGCGAGGCGAGTGCCTTGTGCCGCTCGGACAGAAGACTGTCGAGTTGGAGCATCTGCTCTTTAGTGGGGCTCGCTCGGCCAGCGGGAGCGATCGGCCGAGGCGACTGGCCCTCGCACCTGCCACAATGCCCGCATTCACCATGCTGCTCACCAAAATACTCCAGCAAGTGGCGCGTCCAACAGCCCTCTTCCTCGGCATATTCGAGGACACGATCGAGCCGGGTGATCTCGTGCTTCTCGCGATGATCGAATCGCTGGCTCAGCCGGGCACACAAGGCCGCCGGATCGCTCGGGCGGCTGAGCATGCGGAAGCCCTGGCGGACCCCCGCTGCTTGGACAATCAGGTCGCCTCTTTCTTCCAGATATCCGATGGCGGCAACCAGCCGCTGGCGCGGCTGGCCGATCGCCCGGCTGACCTTCTCCAGGTCGAGCGAGAACCAAATGCGTCCCTTGACGGCGTGGCGAAATACGCTACGCAAGAACGCGGCGCGATCCGCGTCGAACTGCTCGAGCATCTCTCGCGAATCCTTTTGCGGCTGGAACTTGTATTGGGAATAAAATGGGGCCGTCGATTGCAGGATGCCCTCCAACTCGAGATAGGCGAGCAGTGTTTTTACTACGATCGGGCGGATGTCGTGGATCCCCGACAGTTCGTATACCGACACGTCGAACTCTTCGCCCCGACCCAGCACGTCGCCGATCATACCCGCCACCGATTGCTCGGTCGGCGTGTCGCCGTATGTGAAATTCGTGAGTGTCACCACGTCGTCGGAGCAGGCGAACAACTCGCAGACCGAGGGGTGTCCGTCGCGGCCCGCTCGGCCGATCTCCTGGACGTAGTTTTCCAGGGCCTTCGGCAGGT
>JAFGTN010000111.1 GCA_016934075.1 Pirellulales bacterium | reverse complement strand
TAAGCTTCGGGGGCTGCCACATCGACAATCTGACCGTCGAGGCATAAACGATTCTGACCGTCGGCCACGACCTTGATATCTTTCTCGCGGGTAAGCCGGATCTTGGCCCGCAACTTGCCGGGACCGGTCGCGCTTAATCGCACGGCTATCACATCATCGACGGCAGAGATCAAAACTTCGCGGCAATATTTCGTATCGCCGGCGCGGTAGTTGATGCGGGCAATGCCGGTTGCCAAATCCAATTCACGCCTGTACTGCTCGATTTGCCCGTCGTGTTGGAAGTCGATTCGCAAATCGGCAAGCGGCTGGTAGGAACGAAATGAAGTGGGCTTCTTGGTGAGTTTTTCCAGGCCCAGTTTCCGCGCTTCGCTGATCTTACCGGCCAGAACGAGCCGCTGAACCTCGCGCAGGTTCTCGGTGAAATTCTCTGGATACACGTCCAGCGGACACCCGGCCCATAGGCTCTCTTCGTTCAGCGCGAGTTGTTCACCGGCCACGCCGCCATGGACCATGGCGCCCAATCTACCGTTACCTAAAGGCATGGCCTCGTACCAGTTTTTGGCCGGTTGTTCATACCAAAGTGTAGTCTCGCTTCCGTTGGCTGCCGGCGAACAAAACGTGGCGACCAAGCAAAACACGGTAGCGATTTCAAAAAGGATAGTATTGAGTATGCGGATCTTCATTGTTGGTGTCTCATATAGAAAATGATTAGATGTGGTTTCATATTATGGTATTTGTTGAGCAATTGATACTAATTTTGATGTTCCCACGGACGAAGGAAATGGGGCCGCTAGAACGACTTTATATGTTCACCTGCATATTCCGCTGATTTTCACCAATGGAGGGGGGCGCATTTTTCTGTTGCATTACGCAAATTCACTATGGTATTGCGACAACCAGGGTATATATTAACATTATGCTGGGGGAATATTCAAGTGATTACTCGACGATAATAATGCTTGAAAACAGGGCTTTTGTTGGAAGTTCTGCGTTGGAAGATTGTGCAAGGTCCAATAGGATTTACACAGACCATCCTTATTAAGGCAATTAGACTATGAGGTGTTCGGGGAAGCCGATTTTCGGTTTGTTCATGAGCTATTTTCACGGTAATACTATGAAGCCCGGTAACAGGTCGTCGGCTTTTACGCTGGTTGAGCTTTTAGTAGTCATCGCCATCATCGGTATTCTCATAGCGCTGTTGTTGCCGGCCGTGCAATCTGCTCGCGAAGCAGCGCGACGGATGCAGTGCTCCAATAACCTCAAGCAGATGGGCCTGGCGCTGCACGGCTATGCCGCCACTTGGAACAGCGCTTTTCCGCCCGCAGCCGTCGGAGACGGCGCTTGCCGCCACGCATTGTTTTCGCACATGCTGCCTTACCTGGAAATGCAACAGATCTTCGACCAGCTCGATTTCGACGGCAACACCCTCCACACCAAGGCCAATAAAGACCAGAAATATCATGTAATACCCGCCTACATTTGTCCTTCCTGGCCTTTCAAGCCCATGTATCGCGAGGGTGAAACTACGATTGGCACACCGTTGGCCGCCGGCGGGCTGACTCTATATCAAGGTGTTGGTGGAGCCTTCCCGACCGAAGCGCCGTTCGGCGTCAGTCCCAGCGTCGGCAACTGGTCGAAAAACGGTATGTTCGTCCCCTATGTTTACCGTGAAATCAGTGAGGTAAGAGACGGTCTGAGCAACACGCTTGCCATCGGCGAGTTCTCGTTCCTCGACAGGTATAAAGGTAACTTTGTCGATCCACCGGGCCTTATTCGCATCTGGATGGCCGGTTCCTACAGATTCAATAGCCGGGAAGATATCGCCCTGATGTCGTCGAAGGTTGTGGTGAATCCCATTAACGCTAAAATCGACCGGGTTGCCGACGGGGTGCATTTTAACCAACTCCCATTCAGCAGCTTTCACCCGGGAGGAGCACATTTTCTCATCGGCGACGGCAGTGTCAGTTTCCTGTCGGAGGATATGCAATTTCTCTTGTTTGAAGAGTTGGCCACCGTCGCGCGGGGAGAAGTGTCTCATCTGCCTTAGCCATCCGCAGATAAGTCCAGTTAATACCGAGAAGAAGAACATGATTCGAAACACAGTGGTTTCATCTTGTTTGGTTATATCAGCACTGGCTGGTAGTGCTTGGGCTGAAAGTACGGACAAATCTTCGCTCGTTGAAAAGACCTTGAAGGCGATGGGCGATGCGGAAGAGATCGTTTTCGTCGTTCGTGGTCTTTGTGCGGCCACGCAGACCTACGCGACCTTTGGCGAATACGCCGACGAAGAGAAGTACATCCACGCCCCGGATGGTTCGCAATTGTGCAAGCTCAATCTTCGCACCGGGAAAGTCACGGTTTTGCTGGACGATCCCAAGGGAGGGTACCGAGACCCGCGCGTGCATTACGATGGCGGTAAAATTCTTTTTTCGTACCGCAAGGGCGGCACGCATCACTATCATCTTTGCGAAATCAACATCGACGGCAGCGACTTTCGGCAGTTGACCTTTGGCAAGCGCGACGACGTCGATCCGGTCTACCTGCCCGACGGCGGCATTATCTTTTCGTCCAGCCGCTGCAACAGGTTTATTCCCTGCAACCGCGTGCCCACCGCTATCATCCATCGCATGGACGCCGGCGGCGGCAACATTCAGTGCCTCAGCGCCAACACGTTGCTGGAAGATCGACCGGCCGTCTTGCCGGATGGACGAATTGTTTATACACGCTGGGAATACACGGATCGCGCCGCCGAGACTTTCCGCGACCTATGGGTGATGAATCCCGACGGCACCGGGCAAATGGTTCTTTTCGGCGGCATGGGTCGCCCATATCCGAAATTCTTTGCAGAGTGCGATGCCCTGCCCATTCCCGGCGCGGACGGCAAAATCGTATCGATCTTCTCGCCGGCACTGGGCCACCGCGAGAATGCCGGTAACGTGATGCTTGTCGATATAAAGGCCGGTCCGGACAACTGGTCGGCTGCCAAACAAATCAATCCCGAACTGCCGAATCTGGTTTGGACCATAGGTTTGGGACATGGTCGCACGGGATTCAGGGATCCCTATCCGCTCTCGGAGGATTGTTTTCTCGTCGCCAAGGACAAAAGCTTATTCATACTCGATGGCAACGGCCGCACCCATGAGATCCACCGGGCGGAGAAGATGGTCCACGATCCGCGAGTAATCCGCCCACGTCCTCGCGAACCGGTGATTCCTTCCCGTGTCGACTTGCGAAAAACAACGGGGCAATTTGTCCTGGCCGACGTCTACCGCAGTCGCAACATGCAAGGTATAAAACGCGGCGCGATCAAAAAACTCCTGGTGCTCGAAGATCTGCCCAAGCCGGGTAGCAAACACGGCCTGCCCGGCATGCTCGGTTGGGGTGGGCTGCTTGAACTACGCCGAGTATTGGGCACCGTTCCGATCGAGCCCGACGGTTCGGCTTCATTCGAAGTTCCGGCCCTGAGGGCCGTTTACTTTGTTGCCCTGGACGAAAAGAACCTGGCCGTGAAACGCATGCAAAGTTTCACAATGCTTATGCCCGGCGAAATCCAAGGTTGTGTCGGCTGCCATGAACCCCGCACCGGAACCACCGATCCGCCAGGTCACGGCACATTGCTGGCATTGAAACGTCCACCGAGCCGAATCGAACCTGTTGACGGTGTGCCCGGAGTGTTCGACTACCCGCGCGATATCCAGCCCATTTGGAACCGGCACTGTGTAAGCTGCCACAATGCCGAGGATCCCCAGGGACGAGTGATTCTAACGAGCGACAACAACGAGTGGTTTACGCAGAGCTTTTGCGCATTGCATTCATACGATCAAATCAGCGATGTGTGGGCTTGGAGCGAACTCGGCAACAATCCTCCCTACGCTTTCGGCACCGCCGCCAGCCCGCTGATGAAAAAAATCGACGGCAGTCACTACGACGTTAAACTCTCCCGTCGCGAACACGACCTGGTACGTTTATGGATCGAGTCGAGTGCGCCTTTCACTGGTACGTACGCGCTGTTCAATCATCCCCAGAATGCGGTCGCGGAGCCTTTGGTTGTTTCAAAGCCGGTGTTGGGCAAACCGGTTGGCCCGATTGTACAAAAACGTTGTTTGACATGTCATGGCTCGGTCGCCAACCTGGGTCGCCGCGGCAGGAAGCAAAGCGATGATAAACGCTCCACCAACGGCAAACCGCCGGAAATGCTCAACTCGCCCCTCTATTGCTGGAACCTCTACAACCTCTCGCATCCGCGAAAGTCGATGATCCTTTTGGCGCCGCTGGCCAAAGAGTCGGGCGGATACCAGTGGTGCAAGGACAAGGACGGATTACCCGTCGCGGCATTCCGAGATACCCGTGACCCCGATTATCAGAAGATCCTGCAAGCCATCGAGGCCGCCAAAATTCGGTTCGAGCAATTCGGACGTCCCGACATCCCGGGCTTCCGTCCCGGCGAATACTATGTACGCTGGATGAAACGTTTTGGAATTCTGCCCCAAGATTTCGATCCGACCAAGGATTTGCTCGATCCATATAAGACCGACGAAGCATACTGGCGCTCATTATGGCATCGCCCGTCACCCGGCAAGCGCACTTCGCTGGAATTGAGTGCTCGGAAATAACTCCACGTAAAGTAAACACGTGAGCCAAACTATGAGACTATTATTAGCATTAATATATATTGCAATATTATCATCTACCACTGAAGCCGCCGTGACCGCCGGCGAGAACCTGTTGATCAACGGCAGCTTCGATGCCGAACAGGTCGACTTCCCCGAATTCTGGAGCCCATCCTCCAGTAAGAATGTTGTCTATAACCGCGCCGGTGGCCCCGAGGGGAAGAAGGCCTCGATCGTCCTTAAAGGTGATAAAACCACGCCCACCAGTGTCAACGTGCGCCAGCAAGGCATAGTTCTGGTACCCGGCGAAAAGTACAAGCTCAGCGGCTACATCAAGACCAAAGGTTACAAGAGCCACGCGGCCGGACTGGTCGTTCATAACGGCGGCTGGACTTCCTCCGTGGGTTTCCAGAATCTTCCGGCCGATTCCGATTGGACTTTCAAGCAAAAGACCTTCACTTTGTTCCCCTCGAAGACAAAAGATTATGGCCTGGCCATGTATGCCAATGATCTGAGCGGGGAAATCCATTTCGCCGACATTAAGCTCGTAGCCCTCGGCGAAAAGGCCCGTAAAGGATCGGCCTCGCAGATGACGGCCGCCGCCGCGCCCAAACTGGTGCCACTGCAACCGTTGCTAAACAAAATCTCCCACGCCAAGCCCGAGATGAACTTCGGGCTCTACGGTGTACTGCCGGAAAAGTCGGAAGCCTATGAATGCCTCGTAACCGTCGACGGAAACAACGCCTCCCAAAAGGTTGTTCCGCTGGACAAAAGCGGCAATGTCAACGTTAAACTCACTGGGCTTGCCCGCGGCGATCACGTGGTCAAAGCCGTCCTTCGCCACCGTAAAACCCTAAAGAAGATTCTCGAAGTTACACACCCCGTCAGCATAATAGACATCCCCACCATCGATCGGACCAATATCAAACAGTTGAATAACCTGGTGGCCGAGGTCCTCAACCGGCCGATCGAAAAAAACTCGTCACCGCAATCATTCACATTCGTAAATCCGCGTGACGGCTGGATCTTCGTGAAACTCGACAGCAACGATCCGGCGCCGGATCTAAGCGTCAAAATCGATGATCGCGACACGGTAATTACCGCTCGCACCGACCGCCTTGAAGCGTTCCGGGAACTTTCCATGGGCGAACACCGCATCACCGTCAGCGGCAATCGTGCCGGCGCGCGTCTGATCGTGCGTTCCATCCCCGAGATTTTCGACTATCCCCCGTGCAGTAACTCCTATGTAAAGGAAAACGGCAGCTACGGCTGGGAGTTCATGAAGAAACACGTTCTGCCGGCCGTGACAACTCTCAACGGCGGTTCGCTGACGGGCAAGGCGCTCGACGACGCCAAAGCCCGCGGCTTGAAGTGGTTGGCCAACTTCAACGTTGCTCCCGTGGTTGACCCGCTGGATGTGCGCAACCGCATGGAAAAACACCCCGGCATGACCCAGCCGCAATACGACGGTTTCACCAGCGACGAACTTTTCTTCGGCCGTGGCACAATCGACAATTACACCCAGGCCCTAAAACAGTTGCGCAACCCGGAGAACCGGCTGGTCTATACCTGGATTGTGGGCAAACCCAACATCCGTTCGCTGCACACCGATTTCATATCGACCGTGCTCAATGCTTCGCGCGGCCGCGGGCGCCTGCTGTACGAAGCATACTGCCGCCCCCAAGCGGACGAAAAAGCGGCCGCTGCCTATCTCGATAACATGGTTAGCGAAACCATGCGGCGTCTGAACTCATACTTTCCCAACGCTGCCGTCGGAACCGGAATCATTTTCGGCAACTTCAATCAAATGCCATACATTACCCTGGAGTACAACCCGGCGGTCGACTTCAAATACTACCTCGACATGCAGGTTAACCTCATCGCCAACAGCCCGGAATTCAAAAACCTTGCCACAACGGGCTATTGGGGAACTTACTACGGCGACGAAGAACTGGTTCGCTGGTCGTTCAAACTCATGCGCCACTACGCTGTCGAAGGCCGACGCGACATGCTCTCCAAACGCTATGGATTCAAATACAAGCCCGGATTCTTGAGTAACTGCGATTTTGCCGATGGACTTGACGGGTGGACCTCGCAGCCGGCCGCCAAAGGATCCATACGCACGGAGAAAATTCCCGGATACGGCCGAAACAGCCAGGCACGCTGGGGCGGCGGCAGCGCGGGCAATTCGGTTTGCGTTATGATCCGCGGTGCCGGAAAAGCCAACCGCATCAGCCAAACAGCTCATGGCCTGGAAGTGGGAAAAGTATATTGCCTGCAGTTCGTAACCGCCGATTTCAACGACGTCACCGGCAAAAAGTACAATCCTCGCCGTTACGGTATCAACGTGGAACTCGACGGTGCCGAAATACTTCCCGGTAAAGGCTACGTGCATATCGATAGACGCAAGAGTTATCGGCGCAAAAAAAGCGGCACCGTGGGCAAGATCAACCTTAACCGCATCATCTTCCGCGCCAAATCACCCACCCAAGTCGTAGCCTTCAACGACGAAAAAGCCGCCACGGGCGAAGAACTCATGATCAACTTCATCCAGCTAAAACCATATTTGGAGTGATGAGCGGATTGTAAGCATGAGTGAAAACTCTTCTAAAAACATGTTTTCTAATTGCCGAGAACCGTTGTTCGCTTTCCCCTCAGATTATGGTTCTATACTTCCGAGCGTGAGTGCCCGGAAATATTGACTTGCCCGCACCGGCCATCGATACTGAAGTTTGGCCATTCCACACGAGGGTTTACAGTTACTCCATCGAGAAAACGGAGATTCCTCATGCAAAATAATCAACACGGCGCTGTACTACATCACGCTCATTTGCCATGCCGTTTACTACCCATGTCAATTACATTCATGCTTATCTTTGCCATCTTATTTTTACCAGTCGGCACCGCGGAATGCGAGGATAATCCGCAAAAACGTCGCGCTCCAAATATAGTCATCATCCTTGTCGACGATATGGGATACGGAGATTTGAGTTGTTACGGCAACAAGGCTCTGAAGACTCCCAATATCGACCGCCTGGCGCGACGTGGTGTCAAATTCACCCAGTTTTATGTCAATGCGCCTATCTGCTCGCCTGCCCGGGTGGGGATCACCAC
>JAFGTN010000110.1 GCA_016934075.1 Pirellulales bacterium | reverse complement strand
GGCCACTTCTTTATATCCCAAATGACCTTAATCGCCATCTATCAATATGTTAGGAATATCCAGCCCTTAAAAATGGGGAATGTCCTGGAGCGTTTTAAGAGTGCTAAGATGAAACGTTAATTATTTACCGGTCAGGCGACTGATACTTATATTTCGAAGGAGGAAACAATGTCCGAAGCAATGGTCACAAAGCCCCCTCGCCATCTCTGGATCGTCGGGATTGTAGCTCTGCTGTGGAACCTGCTTGGTGTGGTTGACTTTATCCTAACCCGGGCCAAGAACGTGGCATATATGGGACAGTTCACCCCCGAGCAGGTCGAATTCTTCTACCGATTTCCGACTTGGCTGGTCGTCTTCTGGGCTGTCGCTGTCTGGGGAAGCGTGCTGGGAATCGTCCTTTTACTCTTTCGCAGAAAACTTGCCGTGCATATCCTGGTTGCTTCCTTCATCTGCATGCTGGTCACCATGATCCACAACTATGGATTCGCCGGGGGAGCCGCTATCCTCGGGACCACCGGGCTTATTTTCAGCGCCGTTGTTTTTGTGATCGAGCTCGCCCTGATCATCTACGCTTATGTTATGGTCAAAAAGGGTGTAATGAAGCAATAGGGAAAATCGAGATGAATAGAGCTTGGATAATACTTTTGGTTCTGATGATGTCATCAACAGGCTTTGGACAGGATTTTAAAAAATCTACTATTGATGTTTTTTATAAGAATAAAAAACCCTCTCAGAAGGTACTAAGGGAAATCAATAAAGTAGTCGGGAAATATGAGAAAATTTATACGGTTTCCTACTATCTAATCACCGATCCATCGAATTCGGAGATAATCAGCAAATATGGCTTGCCATCAACGCATTTTCCCGTAGCGGTTGTAATCAACGGAAAGTTTACAGCCAAGATCGATGGCAAGATCGTGTCATTTGTTGATTTTCCGCAATTCATGAAAGGCATCGGCAGGCATGAGGGCAACTGGTCGATCTCCTACCTGGAAGCCGTGTTGAAAGATAATTCTCTATTATCCGACAAAAACATCCTGCCGGCATTGAAAGAGGAAAACGAACACGGAGAATGTGAGGAAACAGAATAATTATTGGATTTCTCTAATTGCCGTCATCGAGAGCTCAAGGCATGAAATGGCTCCCCGGGCGCAACCCTCTTGATAACGGCTCTCTGTACTACTTATTGGATAAGTACCATCTTCAGCGTCTTCTCGTATCCCGGCGCCTGCAACCGGTAGAAGTAGACTCCCGAAACGACACTACGATCCCGATCGTCCCTCCCATTCCACACGACCGTCTTCCGGCCGGCCGTTTGCAGCCCGTCCACAAGCGTCCTCACGAACCTCCCGCTCACATCATAGATGCGAAGCGTCACCTCTCCCCCGCCTGGCGGCACGTCGTAACGAATCGATGTGCTCGGATTGAACGGGTTCGGCACATTCGGAAAGAGTCCGTACGCCCGTGGGATCTCCGGTTCCTCAACCGCCGTCACCGTCCCCGGAGATGCCGGAGCGCTCTCGTTCCCCGCGTAATCGAGCGCGGTAATCTTGTAGTACACGTCCCAGCCTTCGTACTCGGGATCGCTCCAGTCCGTTCCCGTGAGCGAGTGAACGAGAGTCGCGGGTGACGGGACAAAGTCGGGATCGCTGGAGCGGTAGATGCGGAAATATTGGAAATCCTCGTCCGCACTCTCCTCCCACACGAGCCCGTTCCCGCTCCCGGTGTTGTAGGCTACGGAAAAACCGGTGGGCACGCCCGGGGCGATGTTGTCCACCGAGTAGCCGCTGTCCGGCGCGCTCACGTACCAAAAGGACGGCGCAGTGGTGTGTGTCGTGATCACGTACGTCGAGCACGGAAGCGACGACGACGAATCGCCCAACGTCGGGACGAGGCTTATATATTGCTGCTGCTGGAGCGCGTGCACGGTCGCGACCGCTTCCCAGATACCGGGAGGAAATCCCGTAGCGGCTTCGCTGATCACGAACCTGCGCTCACCCAACCGCACCGTTTCGGGAACACCTGTTTCCGATCCCTCTTGGACTGTCTCTACGTATGCACGGTACTTGTCATCGGGCCGAGGTTCTCCGTTAGCTCCCGAGGCCTGGTGCACCTCGGCCTGAAGCGTCGCCTGGTCCACGCGCCGATACACGTCGTATGCCGTCGCGGGGTACGACGGCGCGTTCGCGAAGTCTAGTCCCGATCGAGTGAAATACAGGCGCACAACACCGCCCTGATCGTCCGGCACATCGACAATGGAATCTATGAGTGCGAACTCATGAAGCCATTCGATATCGAGAGAGCTGCACGACGGGTTGACGTTGGGCTGCACGAGTCGGTGGTCCGAACGCCACAACAGACCGCCCGGGGGCAGCGACACGATCGACCATTCACCGGCCACGACGGACTGCCAAGTCTCCCCGCTGTCCGATGACAGGCTCCAGAAGATCGAGTCGGTTTGAACCACGGACACGCGGGCACGGATGATGGAGTCGTCCACCTGCTGGACCGCAAGCGACTGGCCCTGGGTCTGCCAATCTTCGAACGACCTCCAGAATCCGCGGAGCACGTGAAGGCCGTCGCGCTCGTAGCATGCATACAGATGATCCCCGCCGACGGTAACCCCGTAGGTGCCGCTGCCCGTCAACTGCGATGGAATGTAACTGCCTACGTCAACCGGGCTGGCGGGATCGCTGACATCGACGACGTGTACCCGTTGTCCCGCAGAGACGATTGCGTAATCCCCGTGCACTTCTACATACCGCACCTCGCCGATGCCGGTCAGCGATCCGACGTTGCTCATCGGCAAAGATGAAATGTCCCATATCTGGAGCCCGTTCCACGAGTTCGCGGCAAAGAGGTAATCGCCCGCAACCTCGAGGTCCCACACGATAGTCACGCTGGGGGTGCTGCTCAGCAATGTCGGCGACGTCGGATCGGACACGTCCATGACCCGGTAATTCAAAGTACCGTCAACGACGTAGACGGTGTTTCCTGCCGCGGCGAGCGCATAGCCCGCGCTGGCCATTGTGTACGATCCCAGGGTTATGGTTGACTCGGGCTCACTAACATCGAAAACACGAAACACGGGCGTCTCGGACATAAAAAGGCGGGCTGTCATATAGAGGTAGCCTCCCTCGACGGCCATTGCCGCCGACGGTCCCAATGCTGATAAATAAGCTTGCGTTGGATTGGCAGGATTGCTGATATCGATGATTTCAATCCCACCCACGGCGCTGGTGCCGCTGAACAACTCGGAGACGTATGCGTAGTTGCCGTCCACCACAATCTCCGTGGGATTCATGAAGGTCGAGAAGACCGCCGTCTGAGTCGGGTCGCTCGGGTCGCTCACGTCGATGATCTCTACGGCCCTGGTCACCGAGCTGTTGTTCAGGCACACGTACAAATGGTTTCCAGACAGCGCGCATGCCCTGGCTTCATCGACCGTGCTGTAGACGTGCGTGGACTCGGGCGGAGCAACGGCCTCGGCCGCCGTGAGGATGGCAAGCCCGGCGAAGCCGTCGCCGGCGAACAACAGATCGCCCTCAACCAAAACGGTATTGGTGTAACCGGGTGTGATATACCCGGAAAGCGGCAGGGGTGTCGTGGGATCGGATACTTCGAAAACCTGTACGCCGGAAAGGGAAGCGGCAACGTATGCCCAGTCTCCCGTCACAAAGACATCATTTGCTTTGGCCGGCGTGACATAGCCTCCGGCCGGTACGGGCAACGTCGGATCTGTGACGTCAATGATCTGCAAACCCGAGTTGCCGTCGGCAACGTATGCGAAGTCCCCCTCGATGTGCACCTGTACCGCCGTTCCGGGCGTGCCGCAGCTGCCCACGATCGCGGGAGCGCCGGTCACGTCAAAAACCAACAGTCCCTCTTGGGTGTCCGCAACAAACAGGTGCCGTCCCGATACGGCGACACCATGGGCGTTCGATGTGCTATAGGTCCCCGTAGACACGGGAGAAGCGGGATTCGAGATGTCAAAAACCTGCAGCCCGGCCGTCCCGTCGGCCAGGTAGAGGCTATCGCCCATCACGGCGACATCCCAGGATTGGCCCGACGTCGAGGCCGAACCGGCCAGAGACGGACTGGAAGGGGAGGTAATGTCGATGACCTGCAAGCCCAGGCTCACGTCGGCAAGGTAAGCGTAGTTGCCGACGATCACGACGGCCTGTGCGCTGGGTGTATAGTAACTCCCCGCCAATGTGGGGGCGGCTGGATTACTGATGTCGATGACCTTGAGCCCTTGGTAGGAGTCCGCCACGAGAATATAGTCCCCGTGCAATGCCATGCCGAAGGGGGATCCGTCGGTGTCGTAGCTACCAACCGGATTCATCGAGAATGAAAACAGCTTCAGCTCACCGGCCGTGGTGTCCCAATGGACGTTAGTATTCAGCGTGTCCTTGTACTGCGTCGTCCTGAAGTCCTCGATGTATCTGTGTTCCATTGCCAGGCCGGTTACAGCAGAGAGAAATAGAATCGAGATTACAATGGCGACAAGATTGACCAGCCTTTTCATGAAGGAGCCTCCTCTCAACAAATCCACTTAGTCTCTTTTTTTTGGAGTACATTAATTATATCACATTTTTTGCTAAAATGAATCTCAATTACTCCTCGAGAACGGGAATCAGAAGAGAGGTCATGACCTTTTTGGATGGGTTGCGAAGGTTCCGAATATAGACGGACTGCCCGGGCGGCACTCTCCTAATGACCACTCTCAGTTTCGGATAAGCAGCCACCCTAGGGGGTTTACTTTCTCTTTCGCTTCGGATCGGCGCTTTTGTCCTGCGTTTTCTTCTGTTGTGCCGGAGCCTTTTCCCGTGATTTCAGGACCTCGCGCTTGACCTGGGGCGCGTGTTTTTCGACTTTGCGCTTCTCGGGCTGCGGCAGGACCATCTTTTTCAAAACCTGCTCCTTGCGCTGAACAGTCGCCGGCTGCTTCGAATCAACTTTACGCTTTTCGGTCTCAGGCGTTACCACCCTTTTCGGCGTTTGCTCATTGCGTTGGATCGTTGCCGGCTGGTCCGAGACCGCTCGAGACCGGATGGTCGTCTCCCGCTCACGAACCCGCACCGGTCGCACGGTTCTCTGAATGGCTCTCTCCACCTGCTTGACATCAGGCGGCTGCCTAACGACCGTTTTGCTCCATACCCTATCCCGGTAAACAGGCTGCTTGATCCTGTGCCGCCCGATGTTTTCATTTGTGAAATCGTTTATATCAACCACAATCCAGATATTGACATCGTACGGATCCCATGGATCGGGCCACATCATACTCGGCGGCGGATAAGGCGCCCAGGCTGCATAATTACCGAACGTGTACCATTGGACACGCGCTGGATACCACGTATCCCCGGGCACCCAGAACCATCCGAATCCTGGCTCATAACCCCAGTTTCCATAGTGGTAAACCAACCATCCGTACGGCTCGTAGGAAGTCCACGCCCATCCGTTATCCGTCCAGATCCAGTGGCCGTAGTAAAACGGCTCCCAGTCCGAAACGACATGGGGCCGCCATACTTGACCGTATGCCGGATAATCCGCCCACATGCCATAAGCTGACAGGTATTCAACGTCGTCGATGAACGCCTCATCAGAGGTGGCTTGTTGGTCCATCGTCGTGGTGCATCCGGCGAGAAAAAACAGAAGCGATACCATCAGTGTGAGATGCACCAGGTTCCTACCCTTCCATGGCATTCGGGACTGCTCCGTGTACATGATCGGCCTCCTTTTCGTATTTCCCTCCAATATATTAAACGTCTTGCGAGTGTAAAACATGCGAATATTTATATAAATAACCGTCCTGCCTTCTACCCACCAATTTTTACAAATTATATGCTCGACCTTAAAGCTCGGCGAACGGCAGGCCTGTAATCCCTTGGCCGAGAGGAAGTTTAACATTACCCGGATGCACCACATACCCCGGCAGTGCCTTGTCACCTAGGTCATTCCGCATTGTTTTTATTGCCCAGGCCATGGCCGGGCGGGGAGTTGCCGACAGCTTCACTTCGATAGGGACAACCTTCCCCCCGGTCTCTATTACGAAATCCACTTCCGTTCCCGCAATGGTCCTCCAGAAATAGACTTGTGGGTCAATGCCGCGATGGGTAATGGTCTTCATGATTTCGGATAACACCGCGGTTTCCAGAATAGCGCCTCCCATTGGACCGGAAGCCGCATGTTCGGGGTCCTTAAGACCAGCGAGGTAACAGAGTGTGCCCACATCCCTGAAATACACTTTTGGAGTCTTGACTAGCCGTTTCCCGACGTTGGCGAAGTACGGGCGAAGCACAATCACCTGATAAGTAGCTTCCAGCACAGAGAGCCATGCTTTGGTCGTGTTGACTGCTACGCCAAGATCCCGGGCAACATCAGTCAAATTCAGGAGCTGAGCGCTCCTAGCCGCCAGGGTCCGGAGGAAATTCTGGAACTGGGACAGATCCCCGACCTGCCTTAGCATGCGCACGTCCCGCTCAAGATACGTCTGGATATAACTCGCATGCCACAGATTTGCATCTCGCCTGGGATGCGTGGCAAGTTCCGGATATCCACCTCTCAAGAATTCTTTCCAAAGCCCGCGATATGTGAAGAGTTTTCCGGGAGACAAGCGGCGTTTGGATTCCCACGGCAGAGAGATACGTGGCCTTCCTTCAGCCTCCCGCCTGGAAAGCGGCAAAAGACGAAGCATCGCGGCACGACCCGCCAATGACTCGGTCACCTTCTCCATGAGCAGAAGGTTCTGTGATCCTGTCAATAGGAATTGCCCGTTCTTGTGCCGGTCAGTGTCAATCTTCTCTTTGATGTAGAGAAGCAGGTCGGGGGCGTACTGCACTTCATCGAATATCACGGGAGGAGAGTGCATTTCTAGGAAGGAGCGCGGGTCTCCTTCAGCAGACAATCTCACATCCGGCGGCTCCAGGGAAACGTAACGGCAACGTCTTCCAAAGAGATGCTTCAGGAGCGTTGTTTTGCCGGATTGGCGTGGTCCAGTTAGTACCACGGCGGGGAACTCAGCGGCGGCCTTCTTGAGGACTGTCTCTAGCGATCTCTTGATATAATTTGTGTCCACAGAAAATCTCCTGGATGGTAATTATGCATTTCAAATGCATATTGTCAAGCAGTAAATCCGGCGGGGCAACTTGTTGCGACTTCTATTAATTCCCGGTAGGGTCGAGGACTGGCGCGGCACTCCTCAGGTGTCGCTTCTGAAAATGTCGTCCGCCTTGCATTACTTGCACTTACCTAATAACAGGAGTAATCAAATTAATAACCCTTCCCCTATATATCTCCATCACGATCCTCCTCTTTACATACTGGTGCCCTCCCATACCCTCATCATATCCTGCCGAGAGGTGTCCGGTTCGGTTATTCACTTAGAATATGTATTAAATGTATCACAGTTACGCGTGCCCTATCAGATATCACGCATCCTTGTTTACTAAAGAATCATGGTCAATATTGTCAGAGCGAAGTGCCGATTTCTGCACGGATGGTATTTTTGGAAGATGGTATGAGAAGGCCAACCTCCGATCGGGATACCATGCTAACATGGTTCCCAGTGTTTAAACGGACTCGTTAAACGGTCC
>JAFGTN010000109.1 GCA_016934075.1 Pirellulales bacterium | reverse complement strand
CTCGACCATTTCAAGCGGATCAACTCACGTTACGGTCACGCCGTGGGCGATCAGGTACTCCGTCGGGCGGCGGCCTCGATCCGAGGCTCGTTGCGCGAAGACGATTTCGTGGCCCGACTCGGCGGCGATGAGTTCGGTCTATTGTTTTGGGTTATAAATCCACGGATTGCAGCCGAGGTCGTCGACCGCGCGCGGACGGCCGTTGAAAAAACAGACCTTGATGAATTACTCGCTGATGAAACCGATGAAATTGCCCGAAAAATTACCGCCAGCGCCGGTTATTGCATGTCATTCGAAGGTATCACGGCCGAGAAGTTTTAT
Organism: Pirellulales bacterium; assembly: GCA_016934075.1. GTDB lineage: Bacteria > Planctomycetota > Planctomycetia > Pirellulales > Thermoguttaceae > JAFGTN01. Next base: position 12,383 of record JAFGTN010000109.1, on the reverse strand, counting down.
GCTGCTGCCGACGAAGCCATGCGCGAAGCCAAAAGTTTGGGCCGCGACCGCACGGTCAGCTATCCGTAGGGTACGTCCAGCAGTATGAAACGGATCAATCCGAGGAACTCCACGGCGGTCTGAGAGTTTCACTACCGGCCATGGTGGATATGGCTTCGAGCACAACATAGTCGGTCGTTTCCGAAAGGAAGTGTACCGCTCCATCGGCCGAGACCACCTGTGCTCCCCCCGGATGGAAGCTGCCAGCCGACGACCAATCGCCCAACGAGCCGAAGGGGGCGAATCTATCGGGATAGTATCTGTCTTCCCACTTGTTAATACCATTTAGTCCCAAATCTATTCCCTGAAAAACCCAAGCGCGATATCCCCAGGCGGGACATTCACCGTTTCTGACTGTATAGCACGTTTCCACGACGGCAGCCGTGTTGGAGAGCCCGTCAGTAATATCCGCCGCTCGTGTATCGCTGTTTTCGCCGAACATGCGCCGCTCAGCCGAGGGTTGTCTTTTCCAGGCGTTACAGCTTCGGCCGTAGGGATACGTGCCATCGCCGCTGAAGTCATAGTTGGTCTTGATGCCTCTCCAACTGGTCCCAGCCTTCACGGTATAGGCTTCATGGTCCAACGCCAGTTTATCTCCTGTCTCTGAAGGGCAGGCGAACACAGACAACGGGGTCGATACGACCGCGGCGTTGCCGCTGGATACCACGTCGCCCATCAACGGCCCGCCGTTTCCTTTCCATCGGGCATGCGAAGCACAACTGCTCGTGTCATACCGATCAAATAATCCTTGCTGCTCGAGATACGGCAGCAACATCGTCCAGCCGTTGGCGTTCAGCGCGGTCGGAGAAGGATCGCCACCGACACACCAATGATAGTCGATTCCCGCCGAAGGGAAACGCTGGTTGGCCGCGTGATAACCGTGCAAAGCCAGCCCGAGCTGTTTCATATTATTGGCACAATTCATCCGTCGCGCGGCTTCCCGCGCCGCCTGAACGGCCGGTAAAAGAAGAGCGATCAAAATGCCAATGATGGCAATTACCACAAGCAGTTCGACCAGTGTAAAACCGGATTTGCGCATACCCATCTTGTTTGAATCGGAGAAAGAGAAGAGCATTATCAACACTCACAATTCAATTTAGCAGAAGCCCGCAGACCACGAGGCCGAACTCACGAACTAATATATTAGACTCAAGAGACCGGGTATCGGTCAATGGCTTTTTCCGTCAGCTTATTTGGCTTTTTCCGTCAGCTCGGTCTTTGAGCCAGGGCTGATTATCTTTAAGCCCAGTAATTATTCGGATGAGCGTGTTTGTTGTCGGGTATCTCCGGTCAAAAGTGTCTTGTAATGACGGCTGTCGACCTGGTACGGCAGCTTGGCGCCGGTGTCTTCGTTCTGCACCCACATATGTCGCCGCGCGAACCAGGCCCCGTTGTTCGTACCGTCGCCGCGAACGATCATGGGCACAATGTCGTTCTCCGTGCGGTTGGATTTCAGAATTTGCCGCCCCCATCCGTCTTTCATGGAAGAAAACACATGCAACGAATAATGCTTCGCATTGGAAAAAATCACGTCATCGTGACCGTCTTCGTCGATATCCACGAAGCGCAGACCGGCATCGCGGCCTTGGGCGTCGACCAGCATCGTGCCGGCCGGCAGCCCGAAGGGCAATTTTTTCCAACCACCAGCATCGGACCATGCAAACACGCCGTTTTGACGGTCATTGCCGACGATCAGTTCGCAGACTCCATCGCCGTCCAGATCGCGGAGTCGTACCCCTTGGTCAAACCCGTTTTTGCTGCTCATGACCGGCCCATCGAATTGCAGACCGTCGAGTCCCTTGGGATCCTTTATCCATCGTTTGCCGTCAAAATGCCACAAGCCAGCAGACTTCTCGTTATGGATAAATACACTGGCCATGCCGTTCTTTTGCAGAATACCGAACCGCGCGCCCGTGGCCGTGCGGTTGCCGTTCCCGTCAACACTAACCAATGGAAAAGGGAAGTCGCTCGTGATCCATTTGTTTGCTTTTGGCGACCAGATTCGTGTCTGACGGATCTTTTCGTTAGCAACGATCGCATCCATATACCCGTCGCCGTCGATATCCATGATCTGCGCGCCGTTGTCCCGGCCGTTGGCCGCTCGCAGGGGTTGTCCGCCCAGCACGTTGCGTGTTAAGAGCTCGTTGACCTCGGCAAGGCTGAGGAACTTGACTTTCCCCGAGTGTTTCTTGTCGGCATAATCGACCAGTTCCACAACCTTTTCGTTACCTATCCAGTTATTGGGATGGAAGCACAGCGCGACAAGGCCTTGCTTGACGGCCAGCGCGTCGATAGCCGCCTTCCAATCGGACAATGTGAGCGGATTGCTCGGTTTGTTGCGATGCTGGCCATCCCAGTCGCTGGGCATAAGGCAGGGCAACTCCCAGCATAGACGCCCGATCACATATGGATAGGGATAATCTTCAATGAGGTTGACCATTCCCGTACCGGCGGGAATGTATTTACTGAAGCGTTCCTGCCCATCGGTATCGCGAGCCAACTCGCGTGGTTGGGCCGGGTCGTTGGAGGTGAACAGATGGAACACCGAAGTGTCCACGCTGAGGAAATTGCCCTTCGGTGTGGTTTTGTTGAAAACCTCGGCAAAGAACCGAGGACTAACCGAATTCATCGAATCGCAACAGGGCATTCGATAAGCTACGGCTGGGTTGCCGGGAATGGCCGATATCATGTCGACGCTGTCGTCGAAAGACTTCTTAGCCCTGGTCAAGTCGCTATTCTGCAGACAAGGGCATCGGTGTTGTCTGGTATGTGCCTCGATGCTGAGCCCCTCTTTAAGCCACTTCTGTAACTGCGGGTGTTTGGGATCGACGGTGTTGGTCATGATGCTGACCGGCGCGCGACCATCGATAGCTTGCAGTCGCTTGAGGATAGGCCGAAGATGTGTCTCGAACAGATTTACATCACGCATATCGTCGATGGCCAAAACCATAACGGCCTCGACTCCCGGCTGACCGACCCACTGCGGCACAGACAGTTTTGCCGTTTCCAAACCGACGTAGTAGGGGTCGGAAAATTCATCCAAATGCACAAGCCGGTTTGCTTTAGAAACCGGTGCGGCCCAAACCGTACAAGTCAAGCTGAGCAACAGGCAGCACGTCGATAAGGTGATGATTTTTTGCATGAATAAACCTTTCCTGTGTCCGAATTCAGATAATTTTCTTCATAAGCTCGACAGCATGACTGCTCATATCGCGAGCGGCCGTGGGTAAGTAGGGTGGCAGCAGGAGTATCTTGGGAACCGTAATCGCCGCGTATTCGCCAGCTTTGTAAGCGTTGGGATCGGCGGCATAGCCAACTGAATCGTCGGCATAACCCACCACTAGCGTATTGGGCGTCGGCGCATCACGTTGGATTGCCAGCCCATAGTAGCTATAAAGTTCAGCCGGGTGAAACACCAGTCCCAGGCTGCCCAGCCGCATGGCGCTCATGGCCAGCGGCAATTGCTTGCGCTTTACATCTTGCTTGATGGAATGTTCGTACCATGCCTTGGCAAAGCGGGAGTCGACCCACACGCCACTATTGCATTTGTCCGGTTCCTTGCGATATTTCTCCAGCCAGTGTCCAAACAGTTCCACGTCCAAGGGCATGCCGAAGTCGCCGGTCGTTACGCGAAACTCGTCGACCTTGACCGTCTTCATCCGGTCCATTGCCCGTGTGAAGGCAGCAAATACCGCTTCGGCCGTGGGCTCGGTCTTGCCGATCCAGATCTTCCCGTCGCCCGGGTTGACGTCACCACAGTGGCCCTGCAGATAAGAGGGCGAAATCTTGTACTTCTCGCGAACCATATTTGCCATCAAACCCGGCCAATCGGGCCCGGCCAGGTCGTCGGTATAGCAAACCGGATGTGCCGAGAAATGGTACCAGAGCAAATCCTTCTTGCTCCCGCCTCTCGCGAAACGCAATACGTGAACCATGGTGTCCAGCCATCGCTCCGCGTCGGTCGAGTCCTTGCCGAAATGTTCGTCGGTTTTGAAGTTCTTCGTAGTGCGATTGAAGTTACCGCCCACCGACCGGCTCTTACCCAAGAGCAGTTCAGCCTCGGCCAGGTCGGCTTTGGCTAATACGGCGGCCTCGACGGAACGCTTCTCAACCAGGGCCATATATTCCGGCGAAATGGCCCCCCATTGCAAATAGAAACAGCAAGTCGGCATCGAATGCGTATGCGTCGCGCAGATGCGAACATTAGCCGCATCGATGCCCGTCTTCTCGGCTATCCGTTTTTGTATTCGCTGGGCCATCTCCCGCGAAACACCCGTGATGTCCAGCGATAACAGCACCGCTTCATTTTGCCCCCGGCGGATAACGATCGCACGGGCTTCGGACTTCTGGCGGATGCCTTTAATGCGACGCTCATTGCCGGGCGGGCGATGAAAACCTGCCATTTCGATTCCCAGCGGCGGAGTGATATCCACAACACCCTCGCCGGCCTCTAACTTCGAACCGCTCTTACCGGCACTGTTTGTCGCCTTCTTTTCGGCGGCCGAACTACGACCCGTCGCCAATGCCAGGCCGCCCAATGTCGTGCCGCCCGCAACCATTTTCACAAACTCGCGGCGGCGCATACTTTTTGAGGATTGAACTGACATAATGTGCTTCCTTCTTAAAAAAAGCAGATTCATGAACAACGGATCTCACTGAAAATACTAATCCGAAGCGCAAGCGAAGGGAGATAGGGAAGATAAACGTTACCCTCCCTTCGCTTGCGTTTCGGGTTAGTATGGTTCAGGAAATAATCCGGGCCAAACCAGTAACCGAAAATCAGTCTACCCCACACTGGCGGGCATTCGCAACTCGAACCACAAAGAATCCCATTTCATAGCAATCACCTACAGCTTGAGTGGTATACACACCCCCCGCACCCTGTCTTCCCCGCTCACCACTCATTGCCCACGGTTCAAAGTCCATGGCCAAACTCTCATTACCACCTAAAATTTTTTTCCGGAATCATTCCGACACATTATGCGTCTAATGCGCAAAGATCCTTATAGAAAGCACGTCACGGGATACACCGGGCGGTAAATCACACTGGTTTTGGTTTATGGACGAGCAACAGGAGCAAACGGTCGCACGGGGCCTGCGCGAGGGGCGCGCCGAGGCCTGGCATGCGCTCTACGAAGCATATGCCCAACCTGTATGGCAATATGTTGCACGACGCATGGGCAGCGATTCGACCGATGTGGCCGACGTGGTTCAGGGAACCTTCCTGGCCGCGGCTCGCTCCGCCGGCGGCTACGATCCAGGACGAGGTTCACTATGGTTTTGGCTCGTCGGCATCACCCGCAACCAGTTGGCCTTATTTTACCGCAAGCGGCAACAGCACGACCCCATCGCCCGCGGCGAAGAACACGCGATTGCTCAAATCAACCGCTGGCTCAACGGCGACCGGCCCGATCCGGCCGATGCCATGGCCAGAGCCGAAATGGCCGGTCTCATCCAGAGCGTCCTGGCGCGGCTTTCGCCCGACTACGAATACCTGCTCTCGGCAAAATATTGCAACGGGGACAGCGTGGAGCAGATCGCGGCGCGGCAAAACCGCTCGACCACAGCCGTTCGCTCCAAGTTGGCCCGAGCTCGAAAGGCTTTCCGCCGCAGCTTGATGAAAACGGCTCCGGACCTGGTCGACACAAGTATATCTGAGACGAAACCCGATCGACCCTCCGACGGAGGGACGCCATGAATCCTAAACGGCACAAAAACGAAGACCTGAACTTCGCCCGACTGTTCGATGCGGCAATGAACAACGTACCACCGCAACAGAATCAGGCGGAGGAAATCAAGCCCGCGGATATTCCGCCCGACACAGAGTTCCTCGCCCGGCTGCGAGAGATTTCGACCGAAGTTTTCGTTCAACAAACCCAACCGACACCAAAACCTCCCAAGAGGAGAAAAAAAATGATCGTTCTCGCCATGCGTGCATTGACAACCTCGGCGGCGGTGGTAGCCGTGGCCTTCGGAATAATGTGGTCCTCAAAACCGTCTCTCACAGACGACGGCCGCATCGGTAAAGTGACCGATCGGCAGGGAATCGTATCGGTCAGACCCTTGAACACCGACCGCTGGTCGCCCGTGGTGGATAGGCTGGTGCTGCAGCCGGGCGATTGGCTGCGTACCGATGCCCGCGGCGCCAACGCCGTGAAGATCCATCTGCTACCGCAAATCGCCATTACCCTGGGCCCCGGCTCCATGGTCGAACTCATGGCCCCGGGAAAAGTCCGCCTAATATCCGGTGAGATGAAAGTCGTCGCCGAGCAGAAATCACCGCTCGAATTGCTCGGGCCCGACGACCAGAAACATTCCATCGACGATACTCGACTATTCCGCGTCGACGGCAAGAAGATAGTTCCGATCAAAAAGTCGCCACGCTGGCTCGACGGCTTCGAAGGCACCACGAACAACGAATCCATCGGCTCACTTATCGCCAAGGTCGACGGCCGCAACGTACCGCTTACGGTCGGCTATCACAAAGTAACAGTCGACATCCGTGACCAGATCGCCAGAACCACAATCGAAGAATCTTTCGTCAATCACACCAATCGCCAACTCGAAGGTGTTTTCCATTTCCCCTTGCCGCAAGACGCTTCGATCTCCGGCTTCGCCATGTGGATAGGCGACGAATTGGTCGAGGCCGATGTGGTCGAGAAACAACGCGCACGCGAAATCTACGAGACCATTCTTCGCGAACGCCGCGATCCCGGGCTGCTGGAATGGACGGGCGGCAACATCTTCAAAGCCCGCGTGTTCCCCATCTTCGCTCACAGCGAAAAACGCATCAAAATCACCTACACCCAGGTGCTGCCCCGCCGCGGTAACCGCTACCGCTACAGCTACGCGCTGCAGAGCGAACTGCTCAAACAGAATCCGCTACGCGAGCTGGCCATCGACGTAAAAATCAACTCGGCCGTTTCGCTTTCGAAAGTGACCTCGCCCACGCACCCGGCTCGCATCAATCGCACCGACCACAGCGCTCGGGTGGAATTCTCGGCCCAGGAGTACACACCCACGAGTGATTTCGAGGTCGTGGTGGAAACCGACGGCCGCCAGTCGGATGTGGTCATGATCCCGCACCGTCGCGGCGACGACGGCTACTTCATGCTGCAACTCACACCCCCGTCCGATTCAGGCCAGTGGCAGCGAGATGTTTTGCCCGACGGCGATCCCATCAACCTCTTGATCCTGGCCGACACCTCGGCCTCGATGGACGAAGACTCGCGCCGGCAACAGGCCGAGCTTGTGGCTTCGCTGTTGGGCTCATTAACGGCGAAAGACACCTTTAACCTGGCCACTTGCGACGTCGGCACGCATTGGACCTTCGATAAGCCCGTCAAACCGGACGGTAAAAAAATCGACGCCGCCCGCGATTTCCTCGACCGCCGCGTATCGCTGGGGTGGACCGATCTCGACAAGGCTTTCAAATCAGCCCTGGAAAAATCCGGCCCCAATACCCACATCGTCTACGTGGGCGACGGGATCATCACGGCCAAGGACACCGATCCGGTGCGTTTCGCCAACCGCTTGCGGCGGCATTATGAAGGCAAAACGGCCACCTGCCACGCCGTGGCCACCAGCAGCAGCTTCGAACCGCTGGTGCTGAAAACGATCGCTTCGCTCGGAGGCGGCTCGCTGCGGTTCATCTCCGGGCAAAACGGCCCGCAGGCCGTGGCTCTGGAACTTTTGGGTGAGATCACTCAGCCTGGTATCCGCGATATTAAGGTCGAATTCAAAGGCCTGCGCACGGCACGAGTTTACCCCGGCAGGCTGCCCAACCTGCCCGCCGGCTCGCAACAGATACTGCTGGGCCGATACCTGCCCGAGGGAGCAGATCAGAAGGGGCAAGTGATCGTCACCGGCCGCCGCGGCGACGAGAAGATTCGCATGAAAACCGACGTGGCGTTTGCCGATGCCGAGTCGGGCAACTCCTTCATTCCGCGGCTTTGGGCACGCATGCACCTCGACGAACTGCTCGATCAGGGCGCGACGCCGTCGATCAAGGACGAGATCATCGCGCTCTCAGAAGAATACCACATCATGACGCCCTACACCTCGCTTTTGGTGCTCGAATCGGATGCCGACCGCGAGCGATTCAAAGTCAAGCGCCGCTTCCAGATGCGCGACGGGCAAAAGTTCTTCGCCAAAGGACGCGACAACGCCGACTACGAACTGGTCCAACAACAGATGCGTCGCGCGGGCGGCTGGCGCCTCGGCCTCCGCGCTGCCGTGCTGCGCGATCTTGCCGGTCTGGGACGTAGCAATGAAATCTTCGAGCAGGAACGGCATCGTGGCCGCTACGGGGGTGTTACCAACGGAATATTTCTGGGTAGAATGTCCGGCCCCATGACCCAAACCGCCCTACCAACAGGCGGCGGCAAGGACATGGACGCAAACTGGTATTTCCAAACCCAGGAAAAGTTTAAAGCCCGTACACCACTGGCCCTCGACTACGAATACGCGGGGATACAAAAAGGATTTGTCGACGGCATTTCCGATGACAAGTCGAACCGTGAGTGGGGCGACTTTGATGTTGACGGAATTGAGGTCGCGGGAAAACCCGCAGGCGTGAAAAAATTTCCAGAAGGGAGAGGAAAGATACTAGCGGACGAATTGAGATCGGTTGAAGAACTGCCCATGCTCGAGGCCGAACTCAAGGAAGATATCTCATCGTCGTTATTTGATGACAGGCTAGGGACCTTCGATAGTCCCGAAGAGCTTGGCCAACGGTTAAGTCGCGTCGCTCAATCCGCCGAACCACTTCCTTCCGATTCATACTTCGAGTCAGGTAAAAGAATCAACATGGCAGGTTGGCCACGCAAGCCCGAACGGTCACAACCCGCTCTGTGGTTCGGCACACTCTTTCCCTATTTGCCGCCCATGCCGTCGGGCAAGAAAATCGAAGAACCCAAATCCACCTGGCCCGCCGAAGCGCGTCAACTGGCTCAAAGTCTGCTGCGGACCGAGCAATTGGCCAAGATCGACGGTGGTGCTCGCATCCATCTCAAAAACGAATACTTCGACACGCTTCACAAAACCAAAACCTCGCAAAGCCAAACCCACGCGCTGGTCTCGCCCGACGCCTGGCTGGTCCGCACGGGAGGCGGCAACGCCCAGACACTGGTCAACTGGTGCAACAAAACCGAACGGGGCGTACTATCCAAGGCCTTCCTGCTGGGCCGCGTGCGAAAATCCTCGCCCAAGGAACTCAAAAGCCCGCCGCTGGGGCTGGAAGGTCATGTGCTCAATTCGCTCGAATATAATTATCGCAACCATATAATCGCGATCCAATCGCAAGGCGACGGTCGCAAGCTATTGACGCTCAAACACGCAAACAATCCCGACTATGAAATCCGCATCTCGATCGACACCCGGCGTCACGTGATCACCAAGATCGAAAGCTTACAATACGGTAAAACCACCTCCACCGCAACCTTCGGCGATTTCGTCCGCTGGGCCGGCGCCTGGTGGGCCGGAACTATCGAGCGCACCGACGCCGAAGGCCGCCGCGTCTCACGGACAACCCAGACGTTCAAGTCACTTTCTAAAGACGAGTTTGCCAAGAAAGCCAAAGCCGAACTGGCCGCCTGCGGCAAAACCCAATTCATCAAAGAGCCGCTGGTCTCGGTCAAAGATGCCAAACAAAATATCGCCGACAAGAAAGCCACCTTCGACGACCAACTGGCAATGCTATTGCACTTCTCGGCAACCCAACAGTGGGAACGAACATTAAAACATCTGGAAGCCGCCGAAGGGTTGGCCAACGATAAGCCCGGTATGCGTTATATACGCACGGCCGTGCTCAACACGGCTCGGCGCCGCGAGGAAGTCAAGAAACGCTACCTCGAAGACGCCCGGGCACTGGCAAAGGCCCCGGGCAAACAAAGCGAATCACTCTTCCTGGCCGATTATATCCGCGGCCAGGCGGATCAAATCCTTGAGAACAACGAAAGACTCGAACTGCTCGATGCTTTCAAGCCCGTCTACGAGCGACAGCCGCCACTGTTGCTGGCCATGAAGCGTTGGGCCGCCCGGCGGGTCGATTATCTGCAACAGACTAACCGCGTCGAGGAGGAGATGAAACTGCTTAAACAACTGGCATCCGAATATCCCACCGACGCCAACCTGCAACAGCAATATGCCCAACGACTGATCCAAATCGGCGAACACGAAGCCGCCTGGGCCTGGTTCAACGCGTCGCTGGCCAAGGATCGCAAGTGGCACGAACACGAGCGCGAATCGCTGCGCAACGCCCAGGCACAGTTTCTCCGCGAGCAAGGCCGCTACGACGATCTGGCCAAATACCTCGAAGTCTGGATCGAAGAGAATCCCAAAACCCAGTATGCCTATCCGCAATACCTCACGGCCCTGATCCGCACCGATCGCGAGAAAGAGGCCTGGCGGCTGATGGCCAAGTGGTTCGAAGACGCCCGCAAGCCGCAAGCGCAAGAGCACGGCCGCTTGACGCCGGCTACACAGGCGCGTCTCGACGCGGCCGTCTCGCAGGCATTGGGCCAAGGCTATAACCTGTACACCAACCGGTTGGACGACCGCTGGCACAAGCCTCTGGAGCGGACGGCCCTGTTCTTCGCCGCCCACAAGCATAATATGGACATCGCCAACCGCATAATGGGCAACCACTATTTCCGTCAAACCGACGCCTGTCGGCGCGTACGCGCAAAAGCCGTCGAAATGCTACTCGACAAATTCGACAAGCTCTCCGACGCCCAAGTGCAACTGATGGTCGACTGGATCATGCCCAACGATCCGGCCGTCGAAATCGACACCTGGAAAAAAATCGCGGCTAGTGCAAAAAAACGTTATGATGCGATGACCGATCCCGACGCCCGGCACCGCTTCGGAGAAACCGTGCTAAAGATTCTGCCAAGAGTCTCCGATGCCGACAGCCTCGACTTTATGCGTCTACGTTATCGGCAGGGACCGGAGAAGTATCGGGCCGAATATGCAAGAAGGCTCTTCAACACCCTGCTCTCGCGACCATTCTCCGAAAAACATGAGGACGAGGCCTTCTCGCTTTTGGATAAAATGGTGGACTCGGAAGACCCGGGCGTGCGTTTGTCATCCCAGATCTCCGGCTTGCAGCGTCTGACCGACCACATGGTCAAGGCACGCTGTGCTGTCCGCATAAAGGCCTTCAAGCATCCCGAAAAACTCACCCGCACCGAACTCCGCGACAAAAACATTGAGGCCTTGCGCCTGGCCCGACAAGATTACGCTGACCGGCTCAAGCAACGTACGCAAAAGCTGTCGCGGCCATTGTCCGACTGGTTCACCATCGAGCGGCTCTACGTCGAAACCCAACTCGAGCGCGATCCGCAACGGATTGCCGAAGAATGCTGGGAACTGCTGGGCGCAAAACCGCTCAAACGGCCTGAAACCACCGACCGCATGCAATTCCTGCACGGGATGCTGCAACACCGCGTGATTACCACCCTCTCGAATCTGGCCGTCCAAAAAAAGGCCAAGCCCGAACTGATCGAACGGTTGATGAAATACTTCGACGAAGGCATCGCGACCGACGCCGACAATCCCTACTGGAAACAGTGCAAATACCGCATGCTGATTGCCCTGGACCGCCCCGAACAACTCGAAGCGGTCCTGCGATCGTGGATCGAACCGGGCGAAGCCGACAACCACTTGCGCCGCTCATTGGCATTCGTTCTGGCCGAGCAAGGTAAGCTGAGCGAAGCCATCACTCTGCTTGAAACAGTGGAAAAATCCGACGAACTCTCGCCGTCCGACTATCGCACCCTGTCCGGCTGGTACATGGCCGAGGGCCACCGCGAGCAATACCTCTGCGCAATCGTCAATTCCTACAAGACCACAGACGAGTGGCAACTGCGCAGATGGCTGGAAAATCGGCTCCGTCTCTGGCAACGTAGCGACTCCACCGTACCCACCGAAATGCACAAGGACGTGCCTCTGGTCTTCAAGGCGATTTTTGAAAAGTCCGACAATCCGGCCAACCACCTGCACCACCTGCAGGAATTCTACCGCTCGACCCACGACTTCCGCCTGCTGGCGGGGTTGGCCGAATCCGTCATCGGTCACACGGCCGGAAAGGTGTATCCCATTCTGCAGAACAGCGGAGGTATTCTCTCGGAAGTACGCGACGAAGCCACCGCCGACTCGATTGTCGAGCACCTGGAAAAAACGGTCCGGCCCCGAGCCAAGACCGACATCGATCGCCGCGCGCTGGATCTGCTGGAACTGCTGGTCGAACGCCGCGCGGCCGAACTGCTCAACCAGCCCGGACCGCACTCGCAGAAGGCGCTCACGGCCATGCGCCGCGCCTTCAAGCGAAAATGGTCCCAGGG
>JAFGTN010000108.1 GCA_016934075.1 Pirellulales bacterium | reverse complement strand
CACATGGCTGGGTACGCAGCAGTCGTTGCCGCCGGCCGCGGGCGGGTCCAGCTTGCCCAGGTATTTCCATGTGCGTCCGACATCTGTACTGCGGTAGAAGACAACCGGATGTATGCCTGTATGTCGAGTGTCGGCCAGGATCAGAAACGATCCGTCGCGAAGCTTCTGGATGCGAGGGCAGTTAATGCTGTGAGGGTGCAGTTCCAACGGCTCGCTCCAGGTTTTTCCCAAGTCTTCGCTACGACGCACCCACATTTTCCCATTGCCCCCATGGGCCGCGCCGTCATTGTGCACGCATAAAAGCAACTTGGGACCTGCTTGCACGACGTCCGGAAAACCAAGCCACCAGCCGCGATTGGCGTTGGGATTACGGGCGACGGTGACGTGCCGGTCGGCCTGGTGCCAGAGTGAACGTTGCGATTGCAGGCGGAAGCCGCCATCCGGGCCCACTATCCGATCCTTTTTCGCGAGTGGATGGGGCCGAATGTGTTCACCTTCGGGCCAGGATTTCTCACGAATCACCAATCCCCGCACGCCCCTGGCCCGTGGGCCAAGATCGACACGGATCGCGTTAATTTTTGCCGCCGAGTCGGAAATGGGGACATTCAGGGCCAATGGATACCACAGGTCGTCGCCGCGCCCGCTGACCCAAACAGTCATGCGTTTATTTTTCACGTCCAGATGAATCTTGAAGTCATAGGTCGTGCGCGGACGCGCGAACGGTCCATAGTAATCGATTTTGCCGTCGAAAACTCCCGGCGCGTAGTTGGCCTTCTTCGCGCGCGAAGCCCTGTCGTCGTCGACAATGCCGAAACGTACGGCCTCGGTGAATTTGCCGTTATCAAGATGTCCCAACACAATCGTTTGGACCGCGTCCGGCTTGCCGTCGGCCAGCGGCAGCGGATTCATATCGCATGTATCAAAACTGGCGTAGATAAAGGCTTTGTTTTTTATCGGCGGGATTTGCACCTCGTGTCGGTGCACCGGACAAGACACCAGTTCCGGCTGTGGACTTTTGACATATCGGCGTACGCTCGTTTCCGCGGGCTTGCCGTCCTTGTATGTAAACTCCTGGGGCATCTCGCCCGCCATGGCCGGTGATATTGCGACCGCCATGAGCAGCAGCGGAAGCCGGGCATCTATTTTAATTCGCAACATAAGTTAGTATTTCCTAATCCAGGGTGAAAGACTGGCCATCGTTGATATTTCCCAGGCATTGCCCATGGGCATGCAGGGCAAGTTCAACTGAGGCATGTGCACACAGCTATGATAATAGAGCACGTCGAGCGCACTAGTATTGGGCGTATTCAGATGCGTATATGCACAGGCCCCGGCAATCGGCCATGCCCAGAGCCCGCGCCCGTCATTTGGCGAGCTTGCAGAATAGCCTTCGTCATCCTTGCCGGCACAGACTTCTGAAATCAAGCCTGTTTTCGATGTTCCATCGGTAATGTCGCGAATCTTTCTGCCCATGTTTGACTGGAACGCTCCGTTAGTGCTCAGGTCTCCGTTGGAGTAGGTTTGCGCGGTCGTCCGGCCTGTGCCTCGGGTATTGACTGCCAAGGTGTTCGAGCCAAAGCAGGCAACATAGTTCGAGCGGCTGAAATAGTGATCGTAACTGGTGTGATGCCAGGCGCGGCCCGCCGCGTCGTCGCTGGGACATAGATAGATGCTGATTTGCTGGCTGGTCGCGTCACGGTTCATGTTGTCGAGGAGCCGATAGTCGTATTGGAACACATTGTCGACAGTTCCTTGTTCGAGGAATGGCAGAAGCAGCGCGATAAGGATACCGATGATAGCGATCACCACAAGAAGTTCCACGAGTGTAAAGCCGTGCTGATCTCTGCGGAACGGTTTACCTTTGCAATTACAGTTTGCTTGCATGAATTCCATACTCATTCTCGTATTCGTCAATCTTCACCCTGCTCTACTTGCCGTACCTTGCGTATGAGCGGTTCCGGCCAAGTTTCGGCGGTTTTACCACCCATGGACAATTGACGCTGGTGCCAATCGAATGCGGCCAGCACGGAGTCGCGGCCGCGGCGGATGTGTTCCAGCATGCACCGCCGCGCTAGTTCCGCGTCGCCGCGACGAATATGTTTAAGGATCCGCGAGTGTTCGCGATATATCCGGGCCAGCATGCGCACGTCATCCCGGTCGGGAATGTGGCCCCAGATCTGGCTGATGATATGGTTGTCGCCGAGGATCTTCACCGCCCGACGGTTGCCGCTGGCGCGCATCAAAGTGATGTGGAACATCGACTCGGCCATGGCCCGACGTTGCAGGGTGGATTCATCGGCGTAGCGCAATCCGGAATCGCGGACTTCGTGTGCAAGTCGTCGGCTCTCAGTGCAGATCTCCTGCAGCTCGTTGAGCTTCTCTGATGTAATTCGCTTAGTGGCGGCCACCACGGCGGTGGTTTCCAGCCACTCGCGTACTTCGTAGACGTCTTCCAGGTCGGCTCGACTGGGCTTTTTCACAAATGCCCCGGCGTTGGGTCTGTGCTCGACAAGACCTTCACTGGCCAACTGATTGATCGCCTCGCGGACTGGCGTGCGACTGATGCCCAATTCCCGCGATATTGCGAGTTCGGACAATTTCCCGCCCGCCGGCAAGGTTCCACTGAGAAGACGTTCGCGTATAGCGAAAAAGGCGGTTTCTTTTAGACTCGAAGCCATGGTACGGATTCCCTTTCGTCACATAATTCCGACTGAAAAAGACGGCCAAAATGTGTATACAACAATGCATCGGATTGTATGCAATCCTGATTTTCAGTATTCTACAGCTTGCCGGTACGGCTGATCAATAACCTGAAACAACTATTTGGCGGAAATTATTCGTGGCCTAATAGGGCCCGAATGCGAATGCTTGGCAGTGTGTATAGTGTTTGCAGAAAAGAGTTTACGTATAATAATGCTGTCAGGGATAACGTAGGCCGGGGCGTGACCCGGCTTATCTTCCGCACTTCAAACCCTATCAAAGTCCCATGCACCGATTCCTGCCTACCATGCTGATGGTCCTTCTGACAACATCCTTCACCACTTCATTTCTGTCGGCGGCTGAATCCCAAACCGCTCGCCCGCCACAGTTGACGCTCTCGGCACCGCGCGAAGTCTTCCACGGGCAGGACGCAGTTTTCACGGCTAGCGTCGAACCGGTCGCTTCGGGCAAGGTCACATTCAACTTGAAAACCTTCGCCGACGACACTCTCTGGAGCAAGACTGCCACGATCGAGCAAGGCAAAGCATCGGTTGTGCTCGACTCGGCAACGGTGGGTAAGATAGAAAAAGACAGCTACGTACTGGTTGCCGGACTCGATGACAAGCCAGAGGTTGTCGGGTATGCGGGAGTGCGTCTGCGAGGACGGATTTTCCGCAACGTAATCGAAACCCCGGCCGACATCCGGCCCGGCGACGAAATCGAGATCACCGACACGCGGCTGTTCGGTCCGGCCGATTCCATCAGCGACACCAGCACCCGCGGCAAATGGTGGCGGCGGGCTTATCGCATCGACGGTCGTAACGAAGAGCAAACGTTGCTGTGCGTCGAGGAAAATGATCCCGATGATCCCCAGTCGTGCATGGCCGGGCAACTCACCTTACCACTTAAGCTCGACGGCTGGTATGAAATTTGGGTGCGAACGTATCGGGAGAAACCCAGCGGCGGCACTTTGGACATGCGCGGCAGCGGTGGTATCGACGTACGTCTTAGCGGAGAAAAATATTTTCTTCAAGCCGATCCGTTGCAGATCGGCACCAAGCCGCAAAAACCCGCGGTGAAATACGGCATATTGGTCGACGTGCTTTATCGGACCAACGATATGACAGGCCAGAGTCTCGTTTTCCAGCAACCATACGGGACATACGAAAGCGAGAAGAAGAAATGCAATGCGGCCGTGGCCGGGGTGCGGTTGAAAAAACTGTCCGTCGCCCAGGTAGCCCGCCTGAAAAAAGACCGCACGCGCCGTGACGTTCGGCGGATCGGTTATGACAACGACGGATTCAGTTGCTTCTGGAAATGGGCCATACACGACGAATCTTCAATCGCGCGGTTGCTGGAACCGTTGCGGGATCAGAGTGTCGAGTTCTTCAATATTTCGCTGGGTGGCCTGGGTGGAATTATCATTCCCACCCCCTATACCGAAATCTACCAGATGCACGGCCACACCCGCGATGGCGACGATCGGGTCAACGCCTTCTATCGCTGGTGCTTCGAAAATGACGTAAACATCGTCGACGTTCTGGCCCGTCGGGCACACGAAATCGACATAAAGCTCTTCATTTCGCTAATGGCAGAGCGCTGCTATTCGCCGGATAAAACGGTGCGAGCGCATCCCGAGTGGAAAATCAAACGCGGCCGTGGAACTTGGGACTACGCGCTCAATGAAGTTCAGGAATACCAGGTGAAGAAAATCTCATGGATCTGCGAAAACCACGATATCGACGGCTTCATCGTCGACTACACCCGCTACGGGCATTACTTCAACGAAGACGATCCCGACAAGTTCAAGCACATGAACACCTACCTGCGCAAGCTTCGCAAGGCGATAGACGAGGTCAACGCCAAGAAAGATCGCAAGGTGCTCTTGTGCGGGAGTTTTGGCGATCGAAGCTGGCATTTAATGCATTGGGGTACCGGCAAGCTAGAAGATCAGGGCCTCGACATAGAAACCTGGCTCGAGGAAGGCATCTTCGACATCATCATGCCCGAGGGACCAACGGCCCTAAATTTCGTGGCCATGGCCAAGGCCAAAAACAGCCGCACGAAGGTCTGGCCCCGCAAGGTTCGTAACGTGGACTTCCCCAACCATAAATATGACCGCAAACAAGACGGCCCCAAGGCTTTGGAACACGGCGCCAAGGGCTGGTTCGACCGCGGCGCGCCGGGGATTTTTTTCTTTAACCACGAAACCATGACCACGTTGGGCCGGCTGGGCTTCACGGAAGAACTCGCGCTGCGCGTGAAGGTAGCCGACGAGATTTACGGCATGTGCGACGGCCCAAAGGTGAAATTCACGTCGTGGTATCCGAGCGAAGTGCAACGTGAGATGCAACGCCTGGCGATTAAACCAGTTACAGCGGCGGCCGACATTCGCAAGCCGGTGGCTATCGCGTTCACGTTTCCGATCACCAATAAGTTCGACCGGCCGGTAACCATCAGTGCCAGTTGGTCTTATCCTCAAGATAAGAAAAATGGGAACGCCTCTACGGATGCCCGCCCTCTTATACAACCCGCTTCAGCATCAGCCGACATCGAGCCCGGCAAGACGGGCGAGTTTGCGTTTGAGCTCAAGGGCAGGATTGCCGCTCAGTCGGACCTGCCCCGAGCAGTGGTGCAATTCTCGCACAACGGTCTGCCCGTGTTCTCTTGTTCGGTTCCCGTCCGCGCCGTGCCGGAGATGGTTTGCAAGCGCGTCGATTCGCCGCCAAAGATCGACGGCCGCTTGAACGACGCGGCTTGGACCAGTGCGGGTGGAATCGCCTCAACCGAATTCTTCGACATGGGAATATCCAAAGCCAAACGGCCCAAGATCAAAATGGCCATTGCCCGCGACGAGCAAAACCTTTACCTGGCTTACGATTATACGGGCGACGTTTCAAACATCGGGCGCGATCCGCTCAAACGCGACTCGCGGGCTATCTATTCCAACGACGGTGTCCAGCTTCTGATCGATACGTTCGGCGACGAGCAGCAGTACAAGAAGTTCGCCATTACGCCCACCGGCTCACAGGCCGAGGAACTGTGGCACTATGATGCCTTCGCCGGGCACTTCATTCGCAGCAACAAAGCTTGGAACGCCGAGTGGACGGCGGCCGCGGTGATCCGTGATGACGGTTATTCGGTGGAAATTGCCATCCCCTTCGCGGTCCTGGGTAAAACGCCCGAGCCGGGCGACATCTGGCGGATGAACGTAGTCAGCCGCACGCTCGTCGGCAAGGGCATAGGTTTCCACAGTTCGTGGTCGTCTCCCGAATCGGCCTTTCATCTGCCCCGCCGACTTGGGGTGCTTTTCGGTACGCTGAAATTCCAGTAAGATGCGGGTGTTCAGCCAAGAATTTGTAGCAATAAAATTGATGGGTAGCCCTGATAGCTCGCCTATCGGGGCAGCGAAGCCGCAAGAGGTCTTATATCAACAAGGCAAAAACCTCTTGTGCCTCCGGCACCCCGATAGACAAGCTATCGGGGCTACCCGATTTTCCGACTTGGCCTGCAATAGTTGATTTTCATGGAGTGAACCCATGATGTTCGCCAACGCACAACTCGAAAAACTCTTGGACTATCTGGCCGAAACGCTCGACCCCGGACGACAGGCCCAGGTCGAGGAACTGCACCGGCGGGTTTTGGAATGGGAACCGGTCGAGAGGTTGCCGGTCGTCATGCAGTATCCTCTGCCGGAAGAGGTGTCCGACAATATGCCTTTCCGGCCGTATCCGCACAGCGAAATATTCGCCGATCCGGCCAAAATGCTTTTCAACGAACTGCTGCATGCCTTCGACACCAGCATTGCTTGCCGCGGTATGATCGACGACGATCTACCATGCACGGTGCGGGCAAACTTCGGCACCGTCATAATCGCCTCGTTGTTCGGCGGGCGCGTCGAGCAGGTTGAAGAAAATCCGCCCTGGGTGCGACATTTCGACTCGCTCGACGAGTTTCGCCGAGCCATGGACACTGATCCCACCGATCTCAGCCGCGGCTGGTGTCCGCGGGTAGTGGAAACATACCAGTTCTATGCCGAGGCGCTGACCGAGCATCCCGAGTTGCGTGAAATGATCAGTGTGGTTCTGCCCGACCTGCAAGGCCCCATCGACAATGTCGACATGTTGCGGGGCACGGAGTTTTTCACCGACTTCTACAATGATCCGGAAATGGTGGCCCATGCGCTGGAGCAAGCCGCCACGGCCCAGATCGCTTTCGCCAGGCACCTGGCTCCATACCTGAGCGATGGGCCGGAGGGCTATTGTCACCAGCATACCGTGCTCATGCCGGGCAATGTTCTCATCCGCAACGACTCGTCCATCATGCTCTCGCCCGAAATGTATCGCGAAAGGGTAGCACCCCACGACGAGCGTGTTTTGTGCGAATTGGGCGGCGGCGGCATACACTGCTGCGGCAAGATCGAACACAACCTGGGCGAGTTCCTGGCCGTGCCCGGCTGCGGTTGCCTGGACCTGGGCCAACCGGAAATGAACGACATCGACAAACTATACGCCCAGGCCGCCGGCCACGGCCCCAACGGCAGCCGCAAAACCCCCATCATCCGCCTGCGCGTCGACCGCCAGGAACTGACCTCCGGCAGCGTCATGCAGCGCTTCCCCACCGGCGTATCGCTAATGCACCAGGCCCAATCGCTTGCCGACGCCCAAGAGACCATGGCCGCCTACCGTCGGGCGTGTGAGTGATTGGGTCGGTATGAAATGGAGGCATTTCTCCATTTTTCACACGAAATTCCGAAAGTTCGAAATCACGAAAACAATAATCAGCGCAGATCAGCGGATATAAGTGTTCCTATCCTGCTTGAGCGAGCCTCCACTTTTTTCGACCTTTCGTACTTTCGGCCTTTCGTGTTCTCTTTCAAAGAACATTATTACTTAACGGCCGCTCGCAACTCGTCAAGAAATTCTTCAATGTCGCAGTGCACGTCGCATGTTTGCGTAACAATCAACACACTTTGGTCTTTGATTGTGAAAGGGATAACGTCCCCCTCCCCTCCGACTTTAGACCAGGATTCCGGCGCAATGCATTTTGTTATGATTTCAGCGACTTTTTCTATCTTTTCACCACTATTAGCAACGAGCTTGCTGACCGCATAAATCCTTGTTTCTGATCGCGCTTGGGCTGCGCACCCTGATAAAATAAAGATCACCTCATCCTCTATCACATAGTCTAAATCCAAATCGCGGAGTACCCACTTCAACGCCGATCGGAATGTCACTGGATGCTTAAGGCTGAAGGTAATGGGCATCTCGGGATCAAGGTAATCATCTCTAAAGCCCTGTCGATCCAATAAGACATTTATACCATGCATTTTTCCGAAGTAGTTCGCAATCTCTGATAGCGGCGTTTTTATGAACTCGAACGAGGTAGGTTGCTGGAGTGCTTTCTCGAACTTTTCTCTCGGTGTCAGTTTCTCTTTATCTTTGCCATAAGGCTGTTGGGCAATTGACAATAGGCCGGTTGCTGCTCGCATCTTGTCGAGAAACGCTTCGATGTCGCAGTGCACCTCGCGTGTTTGCCAAACTATCAATACGCTTTTATCTTTGATGTTAAAGTGGCTGACGCCTCCCTCCCCGCCTACTTCATACCAGCTTTCCGGTGCAATGCAGTTTTTGATAATGTCAGCGAATTTTTCCAGTTTTTTGGTGTAATTTCCGGTAAACTCGCTAACCGCGTAAATCTTGAGTTCCAATCTTTTTTGGGCCGCGGCCGTTGTTGTAATAATAAGTACTTCATCGTGGATCATATATGTCAAACCCAAATCGCAGAGTATCCACTTCAACGCCGATCGGAATGTCACTGGATGCTTAAGGCTGAATGTAATGGGCGTCTCGGGATCAAGGCCTTCACCTGTAAATGCTCTCCGATCCAACAAGATATTTATGCCTTGCATTTTCCCGAAGTAGGTCGCAACCTCCGGTAGCGGCGTTTTCACGAACTCGAACGATGTGGGTTGCTGGAGTGCTTTCTCGATCTTCTCTCGCGGTGTCAGTTTCTCTTTATCTTTGCCATACGACTGCTGGGCAATTGCCAATAGGCCGGTCATTGCGCACAACACAACGAGCCGCGATATACTTTTCGATAGATTTCTTCCCGTCATGACAGACTCTCCCCTTGGGCGCTGGATTACAACGCCATTGAAATGAATGCGAACGGTAAACTATGGTTCTTCGTACGATTTAATGGGTGATTAAGAGGATAGAGGCTAGTGCGACCGAGCCATAAACAATCAGGGTAATCAATTGAATTAACATAACGCCCCTACTTCGCAACCGCATGTAATTTGTCTAGCAACGCATCAAGCTTGCGATGAGTTTTGTAGGTTTGCGAAACGATCAATACGCTTTGGTCGCCAAGTACAAGGGGCCTGATGCTTCCCGCTCCGCCGACGTCCATCCAGCTTTCCTGGTCGATACAGGTCGTGATAATTTCGACGAGTTTCTCCAGCTTTTCGCCGCAATTTCCGGTGAGCTTGGTGACCGCATAGACCTTCGTATCAAGCCGCTCTTTGGCCGCGGCCGATGTTGTGATTTGAAGTACTTCATCGCGGACCAGATAGGTCATATCTAAATCGCGAAGCAGCAGATTCAAAGCCGAACGCAATTTCACTTGCCTAAGACGACATGTGATGGGCGACTCGGGATCGAGACCCACGTCACTGAGAGCCCTCCCATCCAATACGATTTCTATATCGTGTTGTTCACTCAGGTAATTAACGACCTCTTTTAACAACGTTTCCTCGAAATCAAACGACGTATGCTGCTCGAGCGCTTTCTCGATATACTCTTCCTTTGAGAGCTTCTCTTTCTCTTCGCCCCACGACTGTTCTGCCAGCGCCAACATGCCGGCAACCGCGCACAACACGACAATCTTCGAAAACTTTCCAGACATGACAGATCCTCCTCTCCGAGCGTTGGGTTGCAACGCCAAATACAAGAAACTCGAATGGTAAACCCCGCCCGATGGTGTTCCGTCCCGCATTGGATTGGCGGGCCCATCGGACGATAGAACAGCCGACATTTTACCACACTGGTGGGTTGTGGGGCAAAGCTGAAATTAGGTAGTGTCCTAAGAGTGTGTTGTTGAGGATGGGCGGTTTCGGAAGGAACGCGGGGAGTGGGTGGTGGGGTGAAAGCATCACCCTATGCAACAGTTTCGGCACATCAAAAAAAT
>JAFGTN010000107.1 GCA_016934075.1 Pirellulales bacterium | reverse complement strand
TGCACTGCATGCGGCGGGCCGCTTCGCGGGCGGCTTGCACGGCGGGCAGCAGCAGGGCAATCAGGATGCCGATAATGGCAATCACAACCAGGAGTTCTACGAGTGTGAAGCCGGATTTTCGACCGAACATGACGACTTCCTTACAACAGCTATACGGCACACCCGTGGGCGTACAGTTGGTTAAAATCCCCATAAATATTGATTATGCAGTAATATGCTGCCGAGGCAAGGAACTCTTGCGTCAAAGAAATTAAACTTATGCGTCAGTCGCCGTTTTGTGTTACCCATTTTTTTACGATCAAGCCGACAATCAGGCCTGCAATGAATACCGAGTAGAATACCAATGGAGAGCCGTTTTCGAAGCCGTGCACAAGGTTCATGCCCAAAATCGCTGCTATGGCCATCAGCGGAAATGTGATGGCCGCCATGACGTTGAGCTTATGTTGTGCCGTGGCCATTTCGTGTGCTTTTTTGGCTTGGGATTCGGCATTGCAGGCGATACGATAGTCGAGCGCGGCTTTGGTGTCGGTGTAGAGTAGTTCGATACTCCGTGAAAGTTCGTATGCTTCGTCGCGCATGCCTATCAGAAACTGGTCGGTTTTGGACAATTCTCGGGCCGATTGCAGGGCGGCCGCCATGTTGGTCGACGAGCGGTTCAAGGGCGCCAGGGCCTCGAGCAACGCGAACAACTCGGAAGTATCCTTACCCGACGACTGCTCGTAGATTTCAGTCAACTCTTCGAATATTTTTTGATACGCCGCCAGCAGTTTGCGCATGCGAAAGTCGCCGTTTGGCTGGCCGTTGCAAAGCAATTCGCCGTCCGGCTTGCGGAGAAAGACCTCGGGCACGCGTTGTTCATCATCGGCGCCGGGTGGAGCGTGGAGGATGATGAGCAGGTGATCCTCTTCGTAAATCGTTCGTTGGCGTCCGTATGTGGTATCGCCCAAGCGGCGTTCGATAGCGTCGGGCAGTTGCCAGTCGAATTGTCTGCGTTTCATAGTGTATGATCCCGTTATCAGGTAAGCTCTTTTTCGTACCACTCCACGTCCCAATATTTCCCGAATTTTCGGCCCACCTCTTTGCATACGCCCACGCTGTGGAAACCCAGCTTCTTGTGCAGCGCCACCGAGGCGTCGTTGGGCAGTGTGATGCCGGCGTATGCGCGATGCAGGTCCTCGAGGAAGAGCGAGCCGAAGAGATAATCGTAAAGCCTGGTGCCGATGCCATTGCCAATGTGCTGCGGATCCAGGAATACACAGGTCTCGATGGCGGTCGTGATGGACTTGCGCGAAACGTAAGGCATGCTTAGCGCATAGCCCAATACCCGCTCATTATACTCAGCCACGACAATGCGGTGCGGTCCGGTGTATGCGTATTTGAAGAACCACTTTCGCCTGTTTTCTACAGTTACCGGCGTTGCGTCGAAAGTTGCGGCCGTATTGATCACATAGTGGTTGTAAATGGCCGTCATTTGTTCGATGTGTTTGTCTTGCGCGCTCGAAAATGTGATGTTCATCTAACCCCCGGCTCGACAAGATATAATTTTTTACGTCATTTCTGCAACACAACTTTACTGGAGACGATGGCCCCGCGCTGGTCGGTGACTGTGATAAACCAGGCTTTGGCGTCGTGAGGAGCACGATCGACCGTGATTATGTTGTCCTTGATGCGGGCCGGTTTCGCAATCCATTTACGTGCTTTGATAGCTTCCCTATCGGCGGCGAAACTGTCGGTGGTGTAGTAAAGCTCGGCGGATACCAGTTTGGTCTTGGTTTCTACGGCGACTGTGACGTATTTGTCACCCACGACCGGCTCAGAAACCCGCGGCAAGGGTACTCCTCCCTTAAGATGACTGTTAATGAAAATCTCGATTGCCCTGGGACGGTCGAAGATATGTCCGTGAGGTAGATCCGGCGAGAACCGCAGGAGTTTCTCGCTCTTGACCAGATCATAGGTTTTGGCATAACTGTCGGGCGGGTAGGCGAAATCCTTGCCGCCGTTGATGAAAAGCATGGGCATGGCGGCCGAGCCGACATACATCGAGGGATCCCAGAGCTTGACCCATTTAGCTTTGTTCTGGGGTGACATTTTCGCGAATTGGGGCAACCAGACACTGTTTTCATGCAGGAAACCACAACCGTAGACGGGCACAGACGCTTTGAAGCGGTTGTCGAGGCCCGAGACGATACAGGTAAGGTACCCGCCCCAGCTTATGCCGGTAATGGCCGTACGCTCTGGATCGACTTCAGGGAAAGAGCGAATGATTGAATGGGCCAGGATCACGTTGGCCACGGCATGGTAAGTCCATTGGTCGCTGGATGGTTTTTCGATGGATCCGAATTTTTCGACGTCGCTCTGGCCGGGTCCGCCGTCGGGCAGCCGTTTCCGACCCAGACCGTTACCCGCCAGATCCATGGCGATGGCAGCATAGCCGCGGCCGGCCCAAAGCTGGGCCCAGCGCTCGAATGCTTGCCCGCCGCCGCCGTGTACGAGGACGACCGCCGGGAGGTTTTTGTCCTTGGAAGGATCGCCCGCGAGCGAGCCGGGCGTTGCGTAGTAAGCAAATACTCGGGTGGGCTTGCCTTCATAGGGCTCGCCCTTGTAATGCAACGTGCGAATCTCCTTGCCCGGCCCCCATTCAAATGCGGGTGGGCGGCTCAAGGCCTTCAAATTCCAGGGCGTCGATTCCGGCAATGTATCGGCCGGGCGGATAGGGACCAAATCACGAGCAACTGCCAGACATGGCAGCCAGCAAAGCAGGAGAATTATCAAACAGAGTAAATAACACGAATTGATCTTCATCAGTGTCTCCAAGTCAAAGTGGAACTATCGCAGCAGAGCCGTTGGCAACGGCTCCCACATTTGGGTTATAGCTCGCACGAGCGATCACATCAAGTTACCCATTACTCTCGAAACATGTCGTTATCCGGCTTTTTCACCGTTTTGCAAGAAAATGTGGTGTTCTTACAACGATCTCGCCTCTGAGTCACGGATCTCTTAAAGCACACCTTTGTCTTAAGGCCCTGTCCGGCAAGTACTTATGCCTCCATGCCCCGTTTGCTATGTGGTACCCCCAGTGTTTGGCATTCCATTTGCATTATTCTATCACAACTCCTCAATAAGCATTGCCGGCGGCGGAAGAGCCTCTTCCCCTCAGACTTTCCCGCCGGCCGGCTTTTTCGACTTGTCACGCGAATATGCTACCCGTCATCCGTCACCTATTATCTACCGCAAGAAGAATCGCCTTTCATGCATGCATCCGAATTGGTTGAGTTAGCTGCCGCTGTGTCCACGCAAGGGCCGGCTTTGATTCAAGGCAACTCGGCGCCGTCTTCGGCAGCTATCGAGCAATATTGGACGGCTTCGAAGTGTCGTTTGGACCGTTGGTTGCGGACACTTCGACGTTTCAAGACCGAGTCCGCCGACGTCCGGCCCGATTGGCAATACGCTCGCTGGCCCATGATGCGCGCGGTTTTCGATGAAATTCTAACGGGCGAGATTCTCACGCGTGTTTTCGCTGCCGTAATGACCGGATACGACCAACGACACGGTAGTGACGTGGCCGAGCCGGCCGCGCGGAGCGTATTGGTTGGTCACCTCGAAGCACGACATCGGGTTCTGACCATACTTGTCGGGAGGCCGGGTATTAACACCGAGCAGGCCATGCTTTTGAACCGCCTGCGACGCCGTTGTGAACGTTGGTCTGATATGCTCGTGGGTTATTTGTCAGAGTATGTCGAGTTGGACGATTTCGTCATCGACAAGCAGCGCGCGGAAGATTTTGCGGAAGATTTGCGTCACCAAAGCGATCTGACGGGCAGCAACGGTCCCTGGTCGCTCGTGCGAACTTCGCTGAAGTCGGCTTTCGGCCGAAACCTGGGTATGCCGGCGGCCAACCCCGATTTAAACGAGAATATCGCCTGTAGTGTGCTGGGCTGCTTTTCTTCCGACCAGTTCGACTCGATCGGGACTTTCAACTCTCTTTGGATGGCACGCCTCTCTAACGCGGCCGAAGACGCTCAGAATATCCTGGACGAAATCGATGCCGAGGTTCACTCTTCGGCCAACGACGAAGAAAGATGGGCTTCGCAGGACCATCTTGAACGGCTGCGACGTTACGGGTGCTGTTGATCGGCGGCCGACTTGGTATACTTGTGATCGTGGTCCGGCAATTTGATAGGCCGTATATCCAGTGTGGCACGCCCATCTTGGGCGTGGAGAGGTTAGCTCCGATAGCTTGATTATCGGGATGCCGAAGGCACAAGAGAGGATCACACCGGATCTCATATACCTCTTGCGGCTTCGCCGCCCCGATAGCCGAGCTATCGGGGCTACCCAAAATTGGAAATTCCGGGCCACGACCACGCCCACAATAATGGTTCAAATTATGTCAAGCAGATGCAGCGTGATTTTTCGCGAGCGATCTAAGCCGCTTGAGCCCATAGTTACCGGCGTCGAGCCAGTGCTGAGAAAGTTGGAGTCGGTGCGGGCGGTTCTGTTTGATATTTACGGCACGCTGTTCGTGAGCGGTAGCGGAGACATTGGTGTTTTACGCGATGCGGCTTGCGAACGGGCACTGGCCGAGGCGCTTGGCGCCGTGGGTGCTTCGAATCCCGGTGATTTGCTTGACGAATCGGCATTACAAGAGGCCGCACGGGTCGGGATGGAGTCGTTTTTCGCCACTATCGAGGATTTTCACGAGCAATCTCGCTCTGCAGGAGTGGAATATCCGGAGGTTGATATCATTGCCGTGTGGTCGCAGGTTGTGACCGAACTGGGCATAAGCGGGCTAGTGAATGCCAAATCCTCGTTGAACATCCGCCAACTGGCCGTCGAGTACGAGTCTCGCGCGAATCCGGTCTGGCCCATGCCGGGTGTGGTAGAGTGTCTGGAAGAACTGCGTCGTGGCGGGCTGCGATTGGGTATTGTTAGCAACGCACAGTTCTATACACGAGAACTCTTCCCAGCCTTGTTGAATAAAGAGCCCGAGGAATTGGGCTTCGAACCGGGGCTACAGTATTACTCCTACCAGTACGGTTGGGGTAAGCCGGGCATAATGCTTTTCGAACTGGCGGCCGAAGCGCTACGACTCGAAGGGATCGAGCCGGATAGTGTCGTTTTTGTAGGGAACGATATGCTTAATGACATTCTGCCCGCCAAGCAGGTTGGGTTTCGTGCGGCCCTTTTTGCCGGTGACGAG
Source organism: Pirellulales bacterium (assembly GCA_016934075.1). Taxonomy (GTDB): domain Bacteria; phylum Planctomycetota; class Planctomycetia; order Pirellulales; family Thermoguttaceae; genus JAFGTN01. Next base: position 2,573 of record JAFGTN010000107.1, on the reverse strand, counting down.
CGTAGTTTACGGCTTCGAGATGACGATCCGAGGGTTGCGGGAACAAACGCCGATTTGATTTTAAGCGAACTTGGACAATTAGGTCGTTGTATTATGTAGAGATGGTTCGAAATGCCTTCGTATTGCATGAGATCCTGAAGCGACGGGCCCCGACCGACCGATCCATGTAATATAGATGATTTTTATAGAAATTTGTACTTTTCAGAAAGTGCAGAAAGAAAAACGAGCATAGATTTCCGTGTCCAGCAACATCGGCTTTGTTTCAACCAGGTTTTCCGGCACAGACGGCGTCTCGTTGGAAAGTGCCAAATGGGCCCAAATTCTCTGGGATTATCAACATGTGAGCCACTGGTACGCCGGTAAGCTCGACCGTGAGGCGGGTTTCAGCATGTTGGTTCCCGAGGCCTATTTCTACGATAAGACCAACGTTTGGATCAACGAGCACGCCTTTGGTACACGTCGTCGTTCGTCCGCGTTGACGGCCAAGATCCTGGAAATGGCCGATTATCTGAAACAGACGATCTACGATTTCGTGGATAAGTTCAGCATCGATATTATGGTTGTCGAGAACGCCTTGTGTCTGCCCATGCACATCCCCCTGGGCGTGGCCTTGACGCACTTTATTGCCGAGACCGAATTTCCCACCATCGCCCACCACCACGATTTCTACTGGGAGCGGTCGCGTTTTTCCGTTAGCGCGGTCAGCGATTTCCTGGCCATGGCTTTCCCGCCCGTGCTGAATTCGGTTCAACACGTAACCATAAATTCCTTCGCCCAGAACGACCTGGCTTGGCGCACGGGAGCCGCGTCGGTGCTGGTGCCAAATGTGCTGGATTTCGAGCAACCGCCTGAAGATATGGATACGCAACGCCACACTTTCCGCGAGAGAATAGGCATCGAACCCGACGACATCATGTTCCTGCAACCCACGCGGGTCGTACCCCGCAAGGGCATCGAACATTCCATCTCGTTGATATCACAGTTGAAGAACCCAAAGTGTAAGCTGGTCGTGTCGCATGAGTCGGGAGACGAGGGGCTCGAATATCACCAAGCCCTGATCGAGATGGCCGAACAGGCGGGCGTGGATCTCCGCTTCGTCCATGCGCATCTCGACCAGGTCGGCCCATTCGATGCCAATGGCGTGCCCGGCACCTCGCTGGCCGAGATTTACACGGCCGCCGACCTGGTGACTTACCCCAGCCTCTACGAGGGTTTCGGTAACGCGCTTTTGGAAGCCTTCTATTTCCGCAAACCCGTGCTGGTAAACCGCTATTCAATCTTTGTCACCGATATCGAGCCCAAGGGCTTCAAGGTTGTTACCATGGACGGATACCTCACCCGTGCCGTGCTCGATCAGACACGGCGCGTGATCCAAGACGATGAATATCGCCGCGATATGGTCGATTGCAACTTCGAACAGGCCAAGGCGTTTTTCAGCTATTCGGTGTTGCGGCGGAAACTGCGTTCGCTGATTACTAACTTTACAGGGTTGGATGACCTGTAGTGTATTAGAGGGCAGAGAGTGAGCAGAGGGCAGAGGGCAGAGGGCAGATCTGAGGGATCAGGTGTGAGGGTGGAAGTGTAACTTGGGACATGAGATTTGAGACTACAGACATCAGTTTTCAGTTATCAGTTTTCAGTTATCAGTTTCCAGAAAAACGGCGGATCACAATCCGGCTTACATCTTGTTCATTGGACATTGATCATTGAGCCTTCGTCATTCCGTCATTTTTCCTCATTCTGATTTCGACATTCGACATTTCTGCTTACTATCCCCAGTCTGTGTCTTCTCCAATCGATCCGCCCGGCGTATGATATGGCTGGTGTATTTACCTTTGCATCCCCGCTTCTTTGCGTCCTTGCGTTAAAACCAGTCCAACGGTGTCCCGGTTTTGATCCCCGTGCATCACTTACACGGACTACAAAAAATGAATGTTCAATCATTACGGAAACGGCTGGCCCCGCGTTTACAGCTTCTCTATGGCGAGCGGGCCGATGAGTGTCTCGATAAGATGATGTCTCGAATCGAAGCGGTTGCGCTCGACGATGCCCGAGAAACGCTTGCCGACGACGCGATCTGGAATCAGCGCGACGTGGTGCTGATTACTTACGGCGACCAGGTTCGCTTCGACGATGAAACTGCGGAGGCAAAAAGCCCTCTGGCCGCCTTGGCCGAATTTCTCTCTGATTTCGGATTGGACGATTCGATCAACATTATTCACCTGTTGCCATGTTTTCCCTACTCTTCGGACGACGGCTTTTCGGTGATCGACTATCGGCAAATCGATCCGAACCTGGGAGATTGGTCGGATATCGACCGCTTGGGTCGTTCATATAATCTGATGTTCGATCTGGTGTTGAACCATATCTCGCGCCGCAGTCGCTGGTTCAAAGAGTATCTGGCCGGTCGCGAGCCTTACACGCGCTTCTTCATCGAAGTCGATCCGCGGACCGACACCTCGCAAGTCGTGCGGCCGCGGAGCCTGTCGCTATTGACCGAAGTGGAAACGGCCGCCGGTCGCCGTCACGTTTGGACGACTTTCAGCGACGACCAGATCGATTTGAACTTCGCC
>JAFGTN010000106.1 GCA_016934075.1 Pirellulales bacterium | reverse complement strand
GATCGATTCGTTCATCATGCCCACACCGGCACCGGGCAGCCCGGTCGATTTCGTCTTCCGCAGCCTGATGCTCGATGAAGATCCCCATCCGCTTTCGGTCGAAGCTTTCGACGACGCCGGCAACCGTAGCGCCCAGTCTGAAGAGCTGCTAGTGACCATCGATCTTACCGATCCCGATGCGGCTAACATTACCGCCGATATGTTGGCTCCAAGCGATTCCGTTGGACCGGACGGGGGCGCGATTGGAACCGACGACGACGGTATAACAAACATTAATCAACCGGCCTTTGGAGGCATCGCCGAAGCCAACGCCAAGGTTCGCATCTTCGCCGAGCGGGTTGTGGCCGGTGTTCCCTCGGGCATGCCCGAGTTGGTCGGGCAGAGCTTCGTCAACTCCGATCAATCCGACGGCGAAACTACTATCGATCCACCCAACACCGACGTGCTGGGCATCTGGGAGATCACCGTCGAGCCGCTCTCCGACGGTGAATATCTGCTCTACGTGGAGGTCGAGGATCTGGCAGGCAACATTGCCATGGCCGAAGAACCGATGGCCGTCGTAGTAGATACCCTCCCGCCGCAGCGGCCCACCATCGATCTGCAAAACGCCGACGACACGGGCAGCTCCGACCTGGACGACGTGACGATTGGTGACCCGCTCCTGCTGCCGTCTACCAGCATCGCCGACTTCCGTATTTCGGCTGAGTCGGGTTCGTGGGTGCAAGTCAAGGACGGAGAGGTTGTGATCGACGCGTTCGTGTTCGACGCGGCTTTCGATCTGACCGACGGCGTGATGGACGGCTTCGGACTTTTGACCATAGATTTTATTGCCAATGAAGGCGCCTTGAACATACCGGCGGAAGGCCCGCACCCATTAAGTGTCGAGGCGTTCGACGTGCCGGGCAACCGCAGCGCCCAATCGGAAGAGTTGATGGTCTTGGTCGACACCACGGCGCCGCTGGCACCGACCGCGCCGGACCTGTTGCCAGACAGTGACACGGGTGTGTTCGACGACGACAACGTTACCTCGATCATGTCTCCGGCATTTTCCGGCTACGGCGAGGCCAACTCCCAGGTCCGCATCTTTGCCGAAAATCTTGTCACCGGCGAAGTGCAACTGGTGGGACAGGGCGTGGTCAATTCCGACGAGAGCGATCTGACGCCCGACGACGGCCTGGGCACATGGGAAGTCACCATCGAGCCTTTGGACGATGGTGCATACCAAATCACCGCCGAATTGGAAGACCTGGCGGGCAATATCAGTGAAATGTCAGAAGCGTTGATCATGGAGATCGATTCGATCGAGCCCAACATGGCCTACCTCGACCTGGCCACGGCCAGCGATACTGGCCGTCATGACGGCGACGAGATCACCTTCGACAACACGCCGGACGTCACGCTCACCACTCATGATCCTAATGAAGATATCCATTTACTGATCCCCGATCTCATCAACGGGGGCGTTCTCACCGATTACTTGATATTCCGCATTTATGACCGCTTTGAGGAGTCGGATGAATTTCTGTTGTACGATTCGTCCATGGACGCGACCGTCGACAGTGTACTACAGCCGGGTGACAGCTTCACGAACTTGACCTTGATTTTGGAAACACTGCCAGAACAGTATGCTCCAGGTGGAATGATGCCTGACGGCGTCCACAATCTCAAGCTCGAAGTTGAAGACCGGGCCGGCAACATCAGCCACGACTTCCTGCTCAACTTGATTGTCGATACGGTTGAGCCTCCGGTCTCCTTTGGTCAACCGAGCGTTGATGACGATGGCCTTGTGGCAGACAGCGACTCGGACGTTGCGCCGCCCAACACCCACACGATCGCCGATCGCATCACCAATGACACGACACCCATGTTCTGGGGTCGTGCCGAAGCCGACTCCATCGTTAAGATCTATGGCGATGTCAATGGCAACGGCACGCTCGACATCGGCGTCGATGTCTACCTCGGCCAGGACACGGCCATCCCCTTGGACGGTAACGACGCCGAACCCGACGGCTATTGGGAAATCCAATCGGTTATCGACCTCAATGACCCGATGTTCTTCTTCCCGATGGATGGTCTCCGAACGATCTTCGTCACTGCCGAAGACGTGGCCGGCAACGTGAACAGCGCCGACGGCGCAGCCGACGTGCTGGAGATATTCATCGACACGCAAGGCCCCGTGATCGAAGACGTGTATATCACTCACTATGAAAGCTACGATCTGTTCGATCCCAAACCTTCGGAAGACGGCCCCACGCCTCTGGTCTACCAGTTGTCGATTGACGTCAGCGACCTGCCCGAGCGGGTTGCCCCCGACTTCCTCTACGAGGCCCTCAAGCCCGATATCGCGGAGCATCCCGGCCACTATCTGCTCGTCGGCGATGCCAACGGCGTGATTCCCATCCAGGACGTCGAGTGGATCCCTGATCCCGATCCGGCCGAAGACGGTTACCCGGCCTATGGGACGATTATCCTGACTTTTGCCGATCCGCTTCCCGACGATCGATTCACACTGACAGTTTCCGATGCTCTCGTGGATCCGGCCGGTAATCATTTGGATGGCGAGTCGAATGCGATCGAGCCGCAAGAAGATCCTCTATTCCCCACCGGCGACGGAATTCCCGGCGGCGATTTCATCGCTCGCTTTACCGTCGACAGCCGACCGGAAATCGGCGCCTGGGCGGCCGGTAGTGTTTGGATCGATACCAATGGGAACTTCATCTTCGATCCAACCAATCTCGATTACACCAACCAGGACATCACCTATACCTTGGCCTTCACCAGCGACGAAGTCTTCGCCGGCAATTTTGCTAGCGGTGCCCGTGCAACGGCCGACGGTTTCGATAAACTGGCTGCCTACGGCAGAGTCAACGGTTCGTACCGATGGTTGATCGATACTACCAACGACGGTGTGCCGGACTTGGATGTCATTGATCCGAAAAGCATCAACGGTTACCCCGTGGCGGGTAACTTCGACGGTAACAGCACCAACGGTGACGAAGTCGGACTCTTTACCGGCAGCACCTGGTGGCTCGATACGAACCACGACTTCAAGGTCGACACGCCCATCACAAGCGCGATCGTTGGCTATCCGATCGTCGGCGATTTCGATGGCGACGGGCTCGACGATTTGGCGACCTGGACCGATGACCGCTTCTCCTTCGACCTGGCAAACAACGGTTTTGGGCAGAAGGACGCCGTAATCGACGAGGGATTTGCCGTTGTCGCCGGATTCATCGGCGTACGCGAGCGTCCCGTGGCTGCCGATATGGACCAGGACGGAATCGACGATATCGGCCTTTGGGTGCCGGACCGCGCCGGAGCCACACCAGAAGAAACCGCCGAGTGGTACTTCCTGATTTCCGACGACCATTGTGAGATGGACTATGTCATGCCCGATGGCGAGCAAGACGGAGAATACTGCGAGATGAAGCGGATCACCGGCCAGGTCAACACCTTGGACCATCACTTCACGCCCATTCCCTTCGGAAACGACATATATGCTCTCTTCGGCGACGACTATGCCGCGCCGATTGTGGGCAATTTCGATCCGCCGGTAACGGTCGCCGAAATCGAGCTGTCGGCAACCGACACGCTCGAACTAAACGTAACCCTGGTGAAAACGCCCACGGCAACCTATGCCAGCGGCCAGGTGGACGAGTTGCCCCAGAGCGAAGTCCAAATAGACGAGTGGGATAGCTTCTGGGTCGAGATCTGGGCCGACGGGCCCGAATCCGGCGATGTCTCGGTTGCGTTGAACCTCGGCTATGATGCCGCGTGCTTCACTGCCATGGACATCGAGTACGGGCCGGCCTTCGACCAAGATCGAACCGGGACAATCGACAACGCCTCCGGCACGGTTGAGGGGCTGGGTGCGACGGTCTCGTGGAACAATCTTGATGGAGATCGTCCGGTTCTAATGGCCCGCGTGCTATTCGAGCCCACTGATGCCGGCGCCGGCGTGCCGCTTGTTGTCGACGGGAATTATCCTCAGCCAATCGATAACGGTATAGTGGTCACCAACGTCCAGGCATCCTTGTCTGCGGCTGTTGACGAAATGCCCGCCACTACAATCATGCCGGTGGCCTATGACCTTGACGACGACGGTCAGGTCAGCCTCGGTGACCTGGCATTCTTCTCCAGTGTATATGGTGAAAACATAGCCGAGTCGACCAACCCCTACGCAGCCTTGGCCGACTTCGACCAAGACGGTGTCGTGGGGCTGGGTGACTTGGCCTTCTTCGCCTCGGCATATCAACAGTCCCAAGCCCCGGTGGCAAGCCCGCCTGCAACCAGCCAAACGTCGGCTGTCATGCCGACCGCGGCTCAAACCGATGCAGCGCTTGCCACGGAGTCCGATTTCCTCGACACCGAGGAGAACGCTGCGTTCATCGCTTCACTATACGAAGCCGATGCCAATCAAACTGATGATTCCGACGCTGAAGAAAATGCCGTAGATGAAATAATGTTATACTACGGCTCAGACAATTAATCGTTTCAATCTCATTCTCCCAAGCCCGGGCAAAATCGACCAATTTTGTCCGGGCTTGCAGTAGCGGCGATGTCTATCTTGAGTTATTTATGAATAATTTGCTCGAGTATGGCAAATTCAATTCCATCGCCCTTAATAGTGTTCCCCAATTTAAGTCATACTGGGACACTTAGGAGGTTTATGTAAATGCTTTTTGTCGCTCTGCCTACCATTATTCCTGCTGCTTTCCGTCCGCCACGTTGTTCTATCGCAACTAACTCGACCATAACGAGTTTGGTGTTGCCTTGAAAGGCCTTCTGGCGGTAAGCTATCGGCCTACCTAACCACTTAGCAGACGAGGAGAGCACAATTGTTTGTTGCCGCAACTAGCAGATGTTTTCATAATTTACCATTGGACGCCGCCCTGAGTCGCTTGGTGGATCTGCAATTTACGGCTGTCGAGATCATGATTCACACAACCGACGGTCACATTAAGCCCGCTGAAGTGGCCGCGGATCTCGAACGCGCCGTACAACTTTGCCGGCAAACTCATCGTCTTACTCCCATCGCTTTAAGTTTCGATACCGACGCGCCCGAGGACGAGGCCTATCGCCAGTTCGCCGCTTGCTGCAAATTGGCCAAAGCCGCCAAAGTAATCGCCATTACTGTTCGCTCCTCCGAGTTGGGAACGCCGTTTAACGGCGAGGTCGAGCGTCTACGTAAGCTGGTATCCATCGCCGCGCCAGAAGGCGTGGTCGTGGGCCTGCAGACCGAGGCCAACCGCATCAGCCAGGATCCCGGTACGATCACCACCCTCTGCGACAACGTCAAGGGGCTGGGCATAACCCTCGATCCCAGCCACTTCATCTGTGGTCAGCAGACCGAAATTAATTACGAAGAGTTGATGAAAGACATAATCCACGTCCGTCTTCGCGACACCAGCAAGGAAGAATTCCAAGTTCGTGTAGGCCAAGGCGAAGTGGAGTACGGGCGGCTGGTAACGCTATTAAGCCGCGTCAAATACAACCGCGCCCTTTGTGTCGACATCGAACCAGTCCCTGATGTCGACCAAAATGCGGAGATGCGGAAAATACGCTTGCTCCTGGAAAGCCTTTTGTAATCCGAAATCTTGTAGGGTGCGTCCGCGACGCACCAGGTTTTATTGCAGCGGACCATGCGCCTTCTCGAACTGACTTTGCCCACGCCGGCCGAGAATCTGGCCCTCGACGAAGCGCTCCTGGCCGAAGCCGATGAGAATGCTTCTTCCGCGCCTGGCATGTTACGCGAAACGCTTCGTATCTGGCAATCGCCCCAAATGGCCGTCGTTGTTGGTCGCTCGTCGAGAATAGATGACGAGGTCCAAGTGGCCGAGTGTTGCCGGCGGCGAATACCTATCCTCCGCAGACCCAGCGGTGGCGCGACAGTGGTTATAGGCCCGGGTTGCCTCATGTATACCCTGGTGCTCAATCTCGAAAGCCGTCCCATTCTCCGCGCAGCCGATCAAGCACATCGCTTCGTGCTGGATAGATTGGGAATCGCGCTACGCGGCGCTATCGGCGACAAACAGACGTCTCTATCCGCTTCGTGGGGCATCACCGGTAGGGGTACCAGCGATTTAGCCTACGGACGTAATGCCATGAAATTCTCGGGCAACGCCATCCGCTACGGGCGCCGGTATCTTCTCTACCATGGAACCATCCTTTACGATTTTGACATCGACCTCATAGAAATCCTGCTCAAGACACCGCCCATCGTGCCCGACTATCGCCGCAATCGAAAACACCAAGATTTCCTGGCCAACTTACCCTTGGCGGAAGACCAAATCCGCCAGGCCGTCATCAATGCCTGGCAAAGCGACAACCGTACGCCTATCGAACCATCTACCCAATGGTCAAAAGCAAGAACCACTGCCCTTCTAGCACATCGCTACAGTCGACCGGAATGGAACCAGCGGCGCTAGACCGGATTATTCACGTAGGGTGGGTCGGGGGCACTCAAATCATAGGTGGGATTCACTAATTGAATAATTGTCAAGTATTTAACATCTCACGATGTGAAAGTGACTAGCGACTGAAGCCCCACCACTGAAACTTGCACGACCGCTTGCTTGTGGATTTGCCCCTACTGGCGAATTGCCCGGAAAGCGGGTAAAATCATTCGCATCTTTAAGAGAAATTCGAATAAATAGTTGTCTATGGGAGGCCGTAATGGCTAGTGATCTTTTTTCCGTAAAAGACCAGATTGTAGTGGTTTCCGGCGCCAGCCGGGGTATCGGACGTGCTATTGCCCAGGCGTTTATCGACGCTGGCGCGACCGTGGTAATTACCGGACGGGTGGCGGAAACCGTGACCAAAGCAGCCGAGGAGATCACCCGCGGCGAGGGACGGGCTGTTGGCAAGGTCTGTGACGTGGCGGATCACAAGGCAATCGGGCCATTTGTCGACGAGGTTATCGCCGAATATGGTCGCATCGACACGTTGGTCAACTGCGCCGGTGTCAACAAGCGAAAAAAGATCGAGGACTATTCGGAGGATGAATACGATTTCATCACCAATATCAACATCAAGGGCGCGTTCATAATGTCGCAGGCGGTTGGACGTCACATGATCGCGGCCGGCTCGGGTTCGATTATCAATATCGACTCCATCAACAGCCACACGCCCCTGAAACGCGTGGGACCTTATGCCATGAGCAAGGCGGCCATGAGCCAGATGACAAAGGTGATGGCCATGGAATGGGGACCGCACGGCGTCCGCGTCAACGGCATCGGGCCGGGTTTCACTCGCACAGAGTTGGCCAGCACGCTTTGGGAAGACGCCAAGATGCGTCAGTGGCGCGACGATAATATCCCCATGGGGCGAGTGGCGGAACCCGAAGACATGGCCGGCACGTGCATATACCTGGCTTCGAAAGCGGCCGCCTATGTGACGGGACAGGTGATTTACATCGACGGCGGCACGGTATCGGGACTGTTCTGGCCGATCCCGGACTAGGGTTTTATCCGAATACGAGGCTTTGTCAGTAAAGTTAGGGCGAAGCTCCCGCTGAGCCGCGAATGACCGCAAAATATCGGCTCAGCGGGAGCTTCGCCCTACCAATTCGCTGCCAAGACAATGGTTCTCTGACAAAACCTAGCCGCTAGCCACACTCCGGGACTCATCTTGATGTTTTGCGTTTCAAGTCGGTGTCAATCAAGACGATTGGTTGCCGTCTCTGCCTTCTCATGCGAGATATCTTTGCCAGCAGTTCGACTAGCCCAATGCTGCCAGTGATCGATAAGGCGGGAAGCGTCAGTACGGCCGCCGCATCTTGGCCGATCACGCCCAACAACACCATCCCCAACGGCGTTAATAGCCAGACTGTAATGAAGCGTCCGAAAGGCGCATTGTGGTGACCTTGTTGAATTCCCAGGACGATGGCCAATGGAACCAGCGGACCCCAAGGCAGAATGTCGAAGGGGATGCGAACCGTTACCAAGCTGAATAATCTTCCGGCAAGCTCCGACCAGACTGGGATTGAAAAAATGCTCCCGCCCGGCCATGCCGTATTCGCGGCGGCGTTCCAGCCCAGGCCGGGAATCAGCCATCCGGCCAATGCGCCAACCAACAGCACGGTGATGCCCACCGGATCGGCAAAGAATCGCAGACCGCGGTGGTTTTGAGTGGTTGCTAAAAACAAAACGCACAACAACACAACCGTGGCGGCAAATGTTGGTCCGTAGAAGAAAAGTATCGCGGCCGTCAGAATGTAAAACAACCTGGCAGGTTGGCGGCCGGAAATCAGCGGCCGACGTCCGGCAACACCGGCCAGCGCGAAAGCGGTTATAGCCGCCGTTGCCATGGCGGCCAGCCAACGCTCGCTTGCCGAGACGGTTCCCAAGAGTACCTGTCCGCTGATCAGATACATGTAACCGGAATAAAGCCCTATGCGCGAGCCCAACCACCCGGCGGCAATCGCGGCCGTGAGCAACGCCGTTATTACAGTAGCCGAAACGCTGGAAACAAAATCCCATACCGATTGAAAGTCCGTAAACAGCAGGGATATCAAGGCCGTCAAGATACCCACTCCGACGATCATCGACATTTCATATGCCGAGAGCCGTAGCAGTTGCGTACCGCCGGCGAGAAAGCGGCGATAGACGGGCGGCGAGTCGAGCGAGGCTTGCATATCTTGCGGGAAAGTTTTTTGCATGTTGCGTTTTTGGCGCTCTGCCGACGCCACTTCTAAACGGCCTGTTTGAAAGTACTCAAAGTATGTGCCTGAAAAGATTTTAACGCTCGACACCGACAACAGCGATAGCAATATAACCACATAAAAATGGAGAAACTGAAGAGAAGAGGATATTGCCTGCGCCGAATTTCATTGCTTCGTGAAGCGCCGTGGCGTAGAATAAGATCGAATGTCTACGAGTAAAGGCAATATTTGTATCCCAAGAACTCTGTATTATTCAAAATGATGGGTAACAGAGTTAGCCTCGTCACCCGCGACGGGCATGAATGGTTCCCGCCGCAGGCGGCCGGGCTAACAACGGTGATCCGATGACAACAATAATCGCCCTTCAGTTCAAATGTTACAGAGTTCTAGGCAAGTTTAACTCTATGAACGAGAAAAAGAGCATGATGGTAAACGAAACTGTGATACGCATCTTAAAGTTAAGTTTCGTCGGGCTATTCCTGACTCTGAGTCCAGGTTTATCGGTCTGGGCCGAGGAAGCTCAATCCGAAACCAAGACCAAGCCGGTCAACGTGCTGATGATGACGGCCGATAATCTGGGCTACGGTGATTTGCATTGCTATGGCAACAAAGATATGAAAACGCCCAACCTGGACCGGCTGGCCGCCGAGGGTGTTCGCTGTACCGATCTGTATTCCTCGTCGCCGACATGCACGGTCTCGCGGGCATCGCTTTTGACCGGCCGCTATCCACAACGAAATGGTCTGATTCACCAGCTCGGTAAGGAAGAGAACCGCAGTGGCATCGGCTTGCGGCACAGCGAGCGGCTCTTGCCCGAGTTCTTGAAGCTGCGAGGTTATGCCACGGCCTGTTTTGGCAAGTGGAATATCGGCTTCGCCAAGGGCAGCCGTCCCACCGAGCGGGGTTTCGACGAGTTTCTCGGCCACCGGTCGGGCAACATGGACTATTATACGCACGTTTATAATCTGGTGCATGACTTGTATCGCGGCACCGAGCCTGCTCACCTGGAGGGTTATAGCACCGATTTGTTCGCCGACGCGGCTTGCGAATTCATGCGCCGTCACGCCCAAAAGCCGTTCTTCATATACCTGCCTTTCAACGCGCCCCATTATCCTAATCCCGGCAGCAAGGCGCCCGGCGAACCGTGTATCTGGCAAGCACCAGACGAGGCGTTCGCCGTCTATGGATATTCGCCGCAAACGCAAGACGAGCAAAAACGCTATCGTGCAGTGGTTACGGCCCTGGATACGGCGGTCGGCCGAGTGCTGGATCAACTGGAAGCTTTGGGCCTTGCCGAAAACACTTTGGTTATTTTCTTCTCCGACAACGGGGCCTTCATGCGCAAAGGAGCCGGATTGGGTTGCGCTTCCAACGGGCCCTTGCGTACCGAAGGACTGAAGCTTTACGACGGCAATATCCGCGTGCCCGGCATCGTCCGCTGGCCCGGCAAATTACCGGCCGGGCGAGTTTGCAAGGAGATGTTGGTGCACATGGACTTTTTCCCCATGACGCTTCGCGCCACCGGTACCGAGCGTGAGCTGGACAGGAAAATCGACGGCCGCGATCCCACGGCCACGCTGGCCGGCAAAGCCGCTTCGCCCCACCAGGCGCTGTTCTGGGGCTATCAAAATGCCCGAGCTCTCCGCGAAGGCAACCTCAAACTGGTCAGCCCCGGCAAATCCAAGCCCTGGGAACTCTACGACCTGCAAGCGGATATAGGCGAAAAGACAAATCTTGCCGCAAACAAACCGAAAGTTGTCGAGCGGTTAAAAAAACGCTACGCGGATTGGCTGGGGAGTATGAAATGAGGATATAGACTGTTGTTAAATGGGTGCCGCAAATAATCGAGGCCTTTCCGTACGGTGCTAGGGGGGTTGACGGAATACTTCTAAATTGGTAAGGTATATTAGCCCATGTTGCTTCGGAGCGGCCACATGGTATCAGCCTGGGAAAGATACACCGATGAAGAAGCTGCGCTGCAACGGACGAGGTCTATTAAATATCGTTGCGGGTCGTTTACGTCGTTACAATTTTTTTAACGGTGCTTCCGATCGCCACAGAGTCCGGTGCGCCGCCCGCGGCCGTAAAATGCTTGGCGAGTTTCTGGAAGATCGCCGGCTGTTGAGCTTGAGTGGATTGCCGGTGGAAATTACTACCACCGGTTCGACGGCCCCGGCTTACCATGCTTCTTATCTCATCGAGGCCGACGAAGTCTCGCCGGCCACCAACGTCTCCACCAAATTGATCGATTTGGACGACTTCCGCGCCGATCCACGTTTCACGGGCGTGGACGGCAGTGGATACGCAACAGTTATCTTGGATTCGGGCATCGACCTGGACCATCCGTTTTTTGGTCCGGATTCGGATAGCAACGGTGTCGCCGACCGCATCGTCTATCAATGGGATTTTGGGAACAACGACGTCGATGCGAGCGACGTTGACGGCCACGGTTCGAACGTATCAAGCATCGTGGCCTCGAGCGATTCGACATACACGGGCATAGCCCCCGGCGCGAACATTATTGTCCTGAAAGTTTTCGACGATGCCGGAAACGGCAACTTTGCATGGGTCGAGGACGCCTTACAATGGGTTGTGGCAAATGCCGACACCTATAATGTCGTCAGCGTCAACATGTCTCTCAGCGACGGCGGAAACTACAGTTCCGCCACCAGTCTCTACGGTATCGGCGACGAACTTATGGCGCTGGCCGGCATGGATGTGATCGTTTGCTCCTCTTCCGGTAACGAGTTTTACGAATTCAATCCGGCTCAAGGTGTCGGATATCCTTCCGCCGATCCCAATTCGCTCTCCGTCGGTGCCGTGTGGGATGCCAGCCAGGGCGGTCCCTGGTACTGGAGCAGTGGTGCAATCGACTACACGACGGGAGCCGATCGTATCACTAGCTTCTCACTACGGCACGAGACACTCAGCGATGTGTTTGCGCCCGGTGCGATGATTACCGGTGCCAATGCCACCGGCGGAACCGTTACCTACGCTGGTACCAGCCAGGCATCGCCTCATATCGCCGGAGTCGCGGTGCTCGCCCAGCAACTGGCCGAGCAGGAATTGGGGCGTCGCTTGACGCTTGCCGAAATGCGAGACCTGCTCGCCGATACGGCGGTGATAATCAACGATGGTGACGACGAAGACGACAACGTTACCAACACGGGGCTGAATTTTCCTCGCGTCGATATGATGGCCCTGGCCGAGGAAATCTACGCATATGTGCCTGAAGTCGTTTCCATAATCCGCATGGATCCCGATCCCACCAGTGCGCCATCGGTGGATTACCAGGTAACCTTTAGCGAAAACGTTACCGGCGTTGATATAAGCGATTTCTATTTGACCACGGCCGGCGGTCTTTCCGGCGCGGCGATAACGGCCGTCTCGCCTGCCGGATCCGCTTCGGTTTATACGGTAACAGTGGATACGGGCAGCGGCAGCATCGACGGAACTTTTCGACTCGACTTGATTGACGACGATACGATCCTCGATAGCACCGGAAAAACCTTGGGCGGCACCGGCGCCGGCAACGGCGACTATAACATTGGTGAATCGTATACCATCGACGTGGATGTGATCGCTTATCCCGTTACGCCCGCGGCTATTGATCCATTGGGAAGCCTGGTCTACGAATCTTCGGTTGCCGCAATGGTGACCACGCCCGGGGATACCGATAGCTTTACCATAGACCTGGAGGCGGGTACGACATTGACAGTCGTGATCGATCCCGACACGACGCTCGTACCCAGTATAGAACTTTTCGATCCGGGCAGCTTGCCGATCGCTTCGGTCAACATCGCTTCAACCGTCACGACGGCAGGCCAGGACGTCTTGTTGCAGACAGTAGAAATTTCTGAACCGGGCACTTACACGATTACGATCGGTGGTGCCGACAACACCACGGGCGCTTACACGTCAAGCGTAATTCTCAACGCGGCCGTGGAGTTGGAAGAGCATGACGGAGGCGAAAACGATGTTCCGGCGTCGTCGCAAGATCTCGACGCCGCTTTCATCACTCTCGACGCCGGGGGCGCACAGCGCGGAGCAGTGCTGGGCACACTGCAAGCCGGCGGTGGACAAAACATCGTTGTCGATAGCGAGGATTTCGAATCCGGTGTCCTGGACATCCAATGGGCGACCTACCATTCCAACTTCCCTAAAGGCCGTATCGTGGTCAGTGATGCCTGGGGGGCTGCCGGAGGATCGAATGCCCTTTTGATGGACGTCAATGCAACCAACCGATATAATCTAAATGAGGCTGTCTGGACCGTGGATCTCACCGGCGTGACAGATGCGGAACTCACTTTCTACTATATGGACTATGAATCGTCTGGAGACGCACTGCCCGGGGACTTCACCGGTCACTTCAACGGCGACGGCGTGGCGATCAGCGATGACGGAGTCAATTGGCATACAGTGCTCAATGCTCCGAATGAGACTGACGGCGAGTGGAACCTGTTCACGGTCGACCTGGATGCCGCGGCCTCGGCGGCCGGCATGAATCTGGGTTCCGACTTCCGGATCAAGTTTCAGCAATATGACAACAACCGCTTTCCCACGGACGGTCGCGGCTACGACGAGATTGCCATCACCATCCCAGTTGCCGCCGAAGATTGGTATAGTTTCACGCTCAATGACGCACAGACGGCAACGTTGGCAGTTGCGGCCGATATGCCGGATAACCTAACGCTGGAACTCTATGACAGCAGTCTCTCGTTGCTGGGAACCGGTTCGGCGACGGCCAACCTGGACAGCCTAATCGCCGATTTCACGGATGCCACGACCGACGGTCTTCCCGATACGTATTATGTACGAATCATCAACGGTTCGGTATCGCAATATAACCTCGTCGTCACCCGCGACGCGGTCTTCGACAGCGAAGTCAACGACAGTTTCGCCACAGCTCAGGATATGGGGCTTCCCGTGGCCATTGGTTCGTTGGATAGCGGTTCCGGCGGTGGTTTGGATGTGGACGACTTTTATGTAATCGAGTTGAACGCGAACGATCACGTTCATGTCGATACGCAAACACTCTTCGACGACGTTTTGTTGCAGCCCGTCAACGGCCTCGACCCTCGGATCGTGATCCATGATCCGTCCGGATCGCAGATCGCCTTCGACGACGACTCGGCCCCCGACGGTCACAACGCAAGTTTGTTTTTTGACGCGGCGACTTCGGGAAGCTATCGGATTCAAGTATCGGCCCAGGCCGGTCACGGCGAATACTTACTCGATGTCGGAGTATTTAACGACCCGCCACCCACCGTAAGCGACATTTCACCGAGCACTCCGCTCGTGAGCGATGTGTATGCAGGTGGCACGCTCGACGTAACTGTGGATTTCTCGGAGCCGATGGACACCACGATCGCGCCGGTTCTCACTTTCGGCATCGACGTAAGTGCAACGCTGGCTTTCAATGTGGGCACGTCGGGATGGCTCGACAACGATACGTACGTCGCCGTCTATGATGTGACAGATGCGAATATCGACCAGCGTGATATTACCATCGACGTTAGCGGCGCGCGCGATGCCGGCGGGCATGAGCAACACGACTATGTGCCGCAGCCGCGATTGGATATCGATACGCTCAATCCGACGGTTACGGTCGATATGCTCACCACGCAAGATACAACTCCGCAACTGACGGGCACGGTCGACGATCCGGACGCAATTGTCGAGGTTGCTCTCGACGGCAATTACTACACGGCGAGCAACAACGGCAATGGTACCTGGACTCTGGCGGATGATACGATCTCGCCGGAACTGGAAGCAGATACTTACAACGTCGCGGTATCGGCCACCGATATTGCGGGCAATCTTGGAATTGACCCCACCAGCGACGAACTCGTTGTCGAGCCTTCCACGCCGTCCATACCCGGCGATTTCAATCTCGACGGCGTCGTGGACGTGAGCGATCTCGGCATACTGGCAACCAACTACGGCAAGACTTCCGGTGTGACTTGGACGGAAGGCGACGTCAACGGCGACGGCGTGGTGGATATAAGCGACCTCGGTATTTTGGCAATCTACTATGGCAGCGGCACGCCAACCGTTGTTGCTACATCAGATCCGCTCGTTACGCAAGACGAGTCCATATTGCCGGAGGTAAATGAGACTGTGATGGACGGGCTGAGGCTCACTCGTGTTATTGCACGCGATATAGTCTTGGCCTCGATAGTCGGCGATGATTTCGGCTTGAGAGAATCCTACTCAAATATCGCTTGGGTGCATGAGATCGATCACAAGCGACTGCAACAGCGGAACAAAGCTACCCGGCCGGCTGAAACGGCCCGTGATATGGTCCTCGAGCGACGGATTTGGTGAAACTCGTCCGCCTGTTAATCGGACTAAAGCGTTTTCATGGCCTGAGGCAAGGCCTCGATCAGATCGGTGGCGATCATGGCAGCCTGACCTAGATTTTCGGCTGCCAGATCCCCGGCCAGGCCGTGCAGGTGTGCAGCCAGTTGGGCCGCGTCGAGACACGAAAATCCCTGGCAGCAAAGCGCCGTAATGAGTCCTGTTAAGACGTCGCCCGAACCGCCGGTGGCCATGCCGGGATTGCCGGTCGTGTTGATCATGGTTGTGGATGCGTCGCTGATGCAGGTGCGATGGCCCTTGAGTACCACCACGGCGCCGCT
>JAFGTN010000105.1 GCA_016934075.1 Pirellulales bacterium | reverse complement strand
CGCAGGATCCAACACCAATTTCTGCCAGTCGGGCGTGCGTTGCCACAGCTTCTCGCCCGGGCCCGTCTTAGCCGTCAATTCCCAGCGCAACACTTCCTTTCCACTGGGGCCGACGACAACCAATACACCTTCAATCGAACCGGGCGGATTCAATCGCGCGGCATATTCCACCATAAGCTCGTTTTGATCCACCAGCACGGACGGATTCAGCTTCAGCGCCAGCGGTGGAAACATTGATGCGATTTTATCTCGCAGATATGATGTTCTGCCTTTTATGCCACCGTAGGCCACCGAGCGAGTTTCATCACCGGACACGAAACGCTCGAACCCGAGCTGCGTGCATTGCGTCTGATAGTATCGTAAACTCTGTTTTTTGTTTTTGCCGCCGGGCTCCGTCGCGGTCAACTCCAGACGATATCCTTTGCGATAAGTCACGCCCGCCTCGAGGTGAAAATCCTTACCGCCGATCGCTTTGCCGTCGATCTGCCACGTCACCAACTCGGCAGTCGCTTCCGTATTGTAAAAAGCGATTATCAACAAAACGATCGCAAGACACTTCGCCGTACAAATATCCCTTTTCAACATAGCTATCCTTCACTCAAGTACTGATTATCACGGATTTAGCCTATCGACGGCCGTCAGCGTCGGATTCACGAGCAATCCGATATGTGTGGAATTCACCAGTGGCATCCACCGGCATAGTTTCGCCGGGTTCCTCTCAATGAAACGCGTTAGTGGAAATTCCAAAGGAAACCGATACCTTCGCCATCTGCAAAACTCCCGACCGCGACGGTAATAGTCTCGAATACATGAACGTTCGCCACAGTTATGGATGTTTGACTGACATGACATCCTTTACGAATCCGACGTGTTTACCAGACCCCAACTCCAAGTTCAAGCAGCGGCCGTGTTCAGACGATTTGGTTGTCTGACCATCAACAACCACGACCGGAGCATCACCAACTCGCGGTAAATGCAACTTAGCCGTAACGTTGTCGGGAATTCGTACCTCAAAACTGAAACTCTTTCCATCCTCGGCCTTCTCCCACAACACGGGCACGGGGCCAAACTCCGTGACAACCGTACCTTCCACGTGACGGAGATCACCCATGCGCGGTTCGATTATAATGCGCCGGTCGCGTACCGGTTCATCCACGCCGACGCCCAACACATGCCGACTGAGGTGATACGTCGGCGTGCTGCCCATGATGTGACACGGCTCACTCCCGAGCCCATTAAAACCCTCCCGAGTAGTCTGCGTTTCGCCTTTGACCATCTCGGCCCAACGCTGCCGCATCAGGTCCAAAACCAGTTGGTCGGCACGCGCCGAGTCCATGCGATAGAAGACCTCGAACAGGAACGTGTAAGCGTACGGGGAATAATTTTCTTTATCGTAGTTTGCCAGAAGCCACTGGTTGACACGATCCTTCCTCTCCGTTGGAACCACCTCGAAATACAGGCACATCATTGCCGCGTATGCAGTCAGCCCTGTTTTATGACCGTTGCTGATCCCTCCGTAATAGGCGCCTGCTTCGTCATTCCAAAGGTGCGTGTTGATCGCTTGTTTCAATGTCTCAGCGGCGGCCTTGTACTGTTGATGCTGTTCCAGCTTGTCGAGCTGTCGTGCTAGTTCCGCGGCGTCAATCAAGGCGCGGTAAAGATACGCGTTCAGCGTGGAGCCTTCACATACTGCGTAGGCCAAGGGGTTGCCCGGGAAGACAAACTCTCGAGCATTGACCAGCCCGCGCGGTGAGAGCCGATGGAGGAACCACTTAAGTTGGCCCGTTACGGTCGGCCACAGTTCACGTGCCAAATCGATATCGTCCGTAACATCGCAGTAGCTGCGAATTCCCTGAATCCACAGGCAGGCGTAATCCTCGATGTAGCCGTGCTTGTCAAAACCGTCGGAGGGCGAAAAAGCTTTGACCCGGCCGTCGGGCAGCACGCTATGACCCATTTGCCGCAGCATTTGTCGAAACAAGCGGAGATCGGCGAATCGGGGCTTTCCGGCCGGACCCGGACCGGCTAAAGCAATCCGCGTGAGCGGGGACGTGACTACCACGCCATCACCGAGCCATTGGGCCCGCTCCCGTGTGGCACAATCCACATAGCTGTCTTCACTGCAAATCAGCAGAGTGTTGATTCCGATCTGCCAGAGAAGGTTTAAAAAAGTGTCGTTCGATTGGTACCGGCCCACTACCTCAAAGGGATAGAGCCGATTCACGAGTCGTATGCCGTGCAGGCACACCTCGCCGGATTTCAACCGAACGATCACGTATTTGCAACCGAATGTGTCGCCGCTCATGTAGGTCTGCCTGCCGGTACGTGCGATGTACCGATTGATGTGCCCGTGGCTCCTGTCGGGCTTCCGATCCGTGTCGAAGAACCGTGGCGAATACTCCAGCTCCAGTTCGCTGCCGTCCCGGGCGTCCAGATCGAGGACCGAGTAGGCTAGTACGAACTGTCCGGCGTCAATCACCAATTCCTCTCCCGCTTTCATCTTGATCGGTAACGCTTCGTCCAGCGGCCGGCGAGTGGCTTTGCCCGCACGCTCTACCAGCGTCAGCGGCTCGATCTCCGTTTCCCGCAATAGAGGAATTGTTCGAAGACCCAGTGGTCCCCATAGTCGTCCGTTCACACGGACGGGCTTCTCCCAGGTCGAGTCGTCGAAGCCGGGCAATGTCCAATCGCCCGCGTCGCGCCGGGCATCTATGCGGTCGGGGATACTGCTCGTTGACACGCCGCTGGGGCCGAAGCGGGTTTTCGTGCTGCCTCGCCACGAGGTATCCGTCGACAGGCTTGTATGCCGGCCATCCGGCTCCGAAATATCGAGCATGGCGGTCAGCCCCGGCACATGTCGGGCCACCCGGCCGTTAACCTCTGAGCCGTCATCTTTCATCACACCGTCATGATAATGATGCACGATGACTGCCAGGGCATTGTTGCCTTGACGCAGATAGGAAGTTACATCCAGCGTATCGTATTCCGGGTGCGACGGAACAAATCGGCACGGGCCCCGTTCGACGTATTGCCCGTTGATCCACAGCATATATCGTGTATCGGCAAAGATGTGCAGCACGGCCCTCTCCGGAGCAGCCGACAACTTCAATTCCTTGCGAAACACCGCGTAGACTTCCTTGCCAAACGTCGCCGAATCGAGCCAGATCATGGATCGCTGGAGCGCGGGTCCGGTGGCATTGTCTTCCGCAACCACCAAGCTGACCAGAAACAGAGTGATGGTTACGGTCGTAACAGCAACAAGAGCTATGGTTTTCAAGATAGTATTTTCGAGTAGGAATTAGATGCGGTACATCATTTAATAAATCGCATGATATCGTGCGAATCGTTAACTCGTCAAGTGTTTACTCTATAGCGAAGCGACGCAATCAATTTGCCGTTCGTAAGCGTCGAAAGCAGCACGCTCATCGGCCGGCGGCATATTCTCTTGTCGATTTTTTCGGCCGGAATCGCATCGAATACAGGTCGGCGTCTTTGAGTAAAAAACGCAGTCGCAGCGGTTTGCCCGCCAACTTACTTAAGTCGCTACCACCCTTCCAGGCTACGGTGCCTTCGAGCGTGTCGCCGAAAATATCTTTGCAATTATCCAGTGTGTAACCCTTGATTGGTTTGCCATCGGGTGTTTGAATTTCCACGCGGATGCCGCCGGCGGCCGAGGTGGAATAGTTCAGCGCCAGTTCATTGCCGGTGAATGTTATGGGCCTGGTTACGAACTCACCTCCGGCGAACGATGCGTTTACCGATACGAAGCCGTCGATGCGGAGTGTGTGTCGACGCAGTTTTTTATTCTCTTCCCAGCCGCCTTCGCTGGCATAGATCGACAGCTCGTTAGGAGTGCCGGGAATGCTGGATTTTGTTTCGATGAGGCCGTAGTTTTGGAAGTTTGCACCGTAGACCCAGCGGCCTTTCTCGACGAGGCCGGGGCGAATAAAGGCTTCCGGCCAGACCTTGAAGGTTTTTGCGTCGCGGCTGGTCATGAATCCACCGTCGGTATAATCGGTGCCGAAGCGTTTTTTGCTGCGCGATATGCGTTCGTTCAGAGGTGTGAGCATTGCCCGACCTGCCACGTAACGCGTTGGGAAGCCAAGCAAGATGTGTGGTGCTCTATAGTAGGGCGTAGTGTGATTGGTGTACAGTTCAGTAAACCGCTGGGGTTCGTACTTCAAGAACTCCGGTTCTGTCCAGTTGATAAAATCCTTCGATGTGGATGTCATGATGTCACGACCGTCGCGAAATTCGCGGTGATACTCGCGATACTCTCCACGCAGCGGATCCCAAAAAGCCTGGTTGTAGGAATCGAAGTAGCCTTTGGTGATCACGGGCTTTTTTGTCATGCGCGACCAGTGGATGCCGTCGGGCGACTTGAGAACATGCAGCCCGCGAACTTTGCGGTTCTTGGACAGCAAGGCGAATGCTTTGTAGAGTTGGTCGGGAGGACAGTCGGGATTTGTGTCCTTGAAAGGCGCAAAGGTGTTCGATTCCTCGCCGTTCCAAATGATGTTGTTTTTCTTCGAACCATTGAACTCGACTAGTCCGAGTTCCGGCCTCGTCCAATGGATACCGTCTTTGCTTTCGGCATAGCAAGTAACACAGAAGGGCATGCTGTAGCCGCCTTTGGTGAGTTTGATTTGCGAACCGCAGTAATACATGCGGAACGAGTCGCCGTCGCGGGATATCACTTGCCAGCCCGAGCGATTGCCCTCCCAGGGTCTGTCGTAGACCATCACCAGATTACCTTCGCTCGGGCGGTGCAGTTGCAACTCGGCGTCGCCGCTCATCTTATCGATCAGGTAATCGTCGACGAACAGTTCCAGCCGCGAGTCGATATCGATGGATTCGGCGGCCGTCAATGACGTCGTACAGCAGAACGTTATCGCCATGAGAATTGTCGAAGATAAATGGAATCTCATTTGTTCTCCTGTTACCGAAAGCCGCGTGTCGGATGGCTGAAGCACCTTTCCGACAACACCATGTAGAGGCGGAGCTTGGACATTATCCTACTGGGCCGCATTTTCATCGATAATCTCTCCCCAGTTTCTGGTCGTGAGCGCTTCGAGTGTTGCCTGGTCGATATTCTCGCTAAGGAAAGAAACATGCCCGTCGCAGTAGAGAAACTGGGCGCCTCCGGCGTGATGGCTTACCACAGCATGACTTGTATAAGCGGCACCTGAATTGATCCCATAGGCCGTGGTGACGAGGCTAGCGGCGGCCCAATTCATGCCGATGTTGCATTGCCCGTTGGCACAATAGGTCGATGGCAGGGTCGATTTATATGGGTCGTCCTGAGAGACGTCGAATTCGGTAACCAGGAGTGTATGGCTGGTGCCGTCGATGATGTCTCGGACGGCCGTTTTCGAGCGGCCGTAGATAACGCCCGTTGCCTGGTTCTCGGAACTTCGCGGTTCACCCGCATAGGCGTTCGGAACCGGGAGATGAGTAGTAATTGCGGCATAATTCGTTTCGGCGACGTCCTCGTCGCCCGGGATACCTTTGCAGCAAGTAACCAGCAGATTCTCCGGCGCGCTGGGGCACTGGTACATGGGAACGAATTCCTTAATCACATCCCTGTTCTCCAGCGAGTTGTATGTATATCGGTAATCGATTCGCTGGTGTATCGTATCCTGTTCGGCAAATGGCAGTATCAGCCCGGACCATGACCAGGATGTTACGTCGTATCCCCATCCATACGGAAAAACGTTATGCGTGGCGTGGTAGTTGTGCAGGGCGACACCCATCTGTTTGAGGTTGTTGCTGCATTGCATTCGCCGCGCGGCCTCGCGTGCCGCCTGTACGGCCGGCAACAATAGCGCGATAAGGATACCGATGATGGCTATCACCACAAGCAATTCCACCAACGTGAAAGCTCTGTTATTTCGCCCTTGCATGGGATGCTTTCTCCGATCAGCCCTACACATGCAATTCAACGGGGATAACCACTCTGGTTTGTTCCAATGGCAGGTCCGCGGATATTCTGTCCAGCATTTCGCCGATCAACGCTCCAATACGTTCCAGACGCATCCGTGGTACCGCGTGGGGATAATCGGACTGTTGCGACTGTTGTTCGGCCTGGCCGCGAAATACGATCTGTACGTCATCGGGCACGCAAAGCCCAATCTCCGATGTCACCGTGGCGATCAATTTTGCATGGTGTTGGTAACGGGCAATGAAGGCGGTAGGGCGATCCGTAAGACTGAGGACCTCGCGTACCGCAATACTGAATGGAACATCTTCGTGTGGAACCGCTCGAACGACCAGTGCATTATGGGGCAATCGTGCTTGCGATAGAATTTCGCTCACGCCGTCGAAAAAGTCGTTCTCTCCGGGACGGCTTTCCGTGGGATTCATCAATGCTATGCGACGGTGGCCCCGATCGAGCAGAAGTCGCGTCAGTAGTCGACCCGACTCGCGATGGTCGGCGTCAACCGAAGGCAGAGAGGGGTCGCCCACATGGAACGATCCCAGCACAACCGTTGGTAAATCGCTATCTGCCAGAAAGGCATATACTTCACGTGGACAACTGATTGCCACCACACCAGCCAGTTCGGCTCCCGAGCCGGCAAATTTGAGCATCTCCCTAACATGTTCGACGCTGTCATGCTTGGGCAGGAAACTAACCATTTGGTTGAGCCCGGTCATTTGTTCGCATACACCCTGCATCAATAACCCGTAATGGAACAAGCCTTTGAAATCTTCCGGCAAGAGCCCACAAACCACGCGTAATGGAGTGGAAGGTTTATTGTCAATCGCAGCTCCGATATACGAACCGCGGTTGCGGCGGCGTTGCAGGAGTCCCTGTTGAGTCAAGATCCTCATCGCCCTGTCGGCGGTCGTCTTGCTCACACCCAAAAGATGCCCCGCTTCGATTGCCGTCAGGTAGCGATCACCGCAAGACAGGTTACGCGTTCGGATGTCGTGCTCTAGCCGGTAGGCAAGCTGCTCGACTTTTGATTTTTCGAGAATTGTATTATTCATGCCGCTAATATACCAGAATAGATTTATATGTCAATTTTTGGGATAATATGGTATTATCCACATTAGAGCAGCTAGACAGCAGCTTCAATATTATATAGAATACCCCGCAAGAGTGACTTCTATCCCATCAACAACAACCAAAAGCAGGGTGAAGGTGCGATGAAACTTGACGGCAAAGTTGCGATTATCACGGGCGGATCCAAGGGAATCGGACTGGGATGCGGTCGGATTTTCGGGAAATATGGTTGTAATGTGGTTCTGGCTTCACGTGGCGAGGAAGCAGGCAAGACGGCCGAAGACGAACTGATCCAAGCCGGCTATAAGGCTTTGTTTATTCCCACCGATGTGACCAGCGAAGCCAACATGGAAGCACTGGTTGAGCAAACAGTTGAGAAATTCGGTCGGTTGGACTGCATTGTAAACAACGCCGGTTGGCATCCACCCGCAATGACAATCGCTGAAACCAGTGTCTATGATTTCGAAGAGCTTTTGCGTTTGAATCTGACTAGCACGTTTATGGGCTGCAAGTTCGCCGAGCCTCATTTACGCAAAACACGCGGCAGTATTATCAATATGTCGAGCGAGGTGGGAGTGATCGGCCAGGTGGCGGCTCCTAGCTACGTTTCCACCAAAGCAGGGCAGATAGGATTGACCAAGGCTTTGGCCTTGGACCTGGCAGCCGAAGGTGTGCGGGTAAACGCCGTTTGTCCAGCCGGTGTAATGACGCCTCTGATGAAGGATTGGGCCAATTCACAATACGATCCCAAGGCTGCATTGGAAATGGTTGACAGTTGGCACCCTATTGGCCGAATGGCCACGATCGAGGAAATCGGCGAAGTCTGCGCGTTTCTGGCCTCCGACGAGGCAGCTTTCATGACCGGGCAGGTGATATGTCCGGACGGCGGGGCAGCTCTGGGATATCGGCGTTAGGCCGGATTATCCATTAATAATCCGAGCTGATCGCCGTGAAACTGGGCAACCTCCGAATTCTTGCGAATCCGGTTACCACTCGTTTAACGCCTTACACTAATAGGCCATACGAACTGGCATTGACGTGATGTCTTGAATTTCTTAATTAATAGCCCCCTTTGGTAGGGTTGGCCAGCCGATCTGTGTGTATGCATGACAGTCGGCTTGGGATGCTATTCCGATATTAATGTCTAATGTTGCGTGTAATGCCGTTGAGATACGACATAAATCA
The DNA here is from genome assembly GCA_016934075.1 of Pirellulales bacterium. Taxonomy (GTDB): domain Bacteria; phylum Planctomycetota; class Planctomycetia; order Pirellulales; family Thermoguttaceae; genus JAFGTN01. The sequence goes on along the minus strand of JAFGTN010000105.1, from coordinate 14,010 downwards.
ATCGTCTAGAATGACTTCCAGGCGGAGCGCCAAGAACACTGGCTGGCAAGCAGCCAGTGCCACCCGTCGTATTCACGTTGAGAGTCCAACAAATACCGGTTTAGTTGGAGTTTCGCCCTACCGATTCCGAAGGATCGTATTCCCGGCAATTCTTTGTTTATTTGTCGTGATTACCGGTTGTGCTTCGCAGAAGTGGGTTTCCGTTCGAGAAACGCCGAAGAACCGCTTGACCGAAACACTTATGGTGTTTTCGGACAAAGGCCCCAAACCAACCGAACGGACCCAGCAACTATTGCGAGTTTATAACCTCACGGACGATTTTCATAACAATCCTCAAGTCCTTCTGGAAAAGTTACAAGCGATTATCGAACGCGAACCATCGATAGACAAGTTGCATGCCTTTGCCGAACTTAGTTATATCTGTGCGCGAAAAGTCGAAAACAGCAGTCCCGAGAAGGCAATAGATCTCTACGTCGCGTCGGCCCTTTACGCTTATCAATATCTATTCGACAGCCGCTTCACCAGTCAGTCTAATCCATATGATCCACAGTTTCGCGGCGCGTGTGATTTGTACAACGGTTCGCTGGAAGCGGCCCTACGACTGGTTTGCGCGAAGGACGGCCTGAAGCCGGGTAAGAGTTACACGCTGGAAACTGCCGCGGGCACGTGGGACATTACAGTTGAGCTTCGCGGGGGGCGCTGGAGCAACGAAGATTTCGACCATTTCGAGTTCGTTTCCGACTACGAGTTGAAGGGACTGACCAACCACTATCGCTCGTTCGGCCTGGGCGTGCCTTTGATCGCCGTACGACGCGGTTATCCTAACGAGCCGGACGTTGCGAAATACTACCCAATAGATTTGAGCTTTCCCGTGACGGTCCTAATGCGCCCGCAAGGTGACCTGGTTTCACTAAGCAAGAAAGACCGATCCAACCACAGAAAAGCCGTTCTGGAGATCTACGATCCGCTCACGGTAACAGACATAGCCATCGAGAATCATCACGTGCCTTTGGAAAGCGATTTAAGCACGCCTTTGGCATATTTCCTTTCCAAGCCGGAATTGGAAGAGCTGGCCACCGTGGGGCTATTGCAGCCTGATTTTTTCCGGAAGATACGACCGGATATGAAGAAACCCATCATGGGCCTATATATGATGCAGCCCTACGAGCCGGGTAAAATTCCGGTTTTGATGGTTCACGGTTTATGGTCGAGTCCCATCACGTGGATGGAGATGTACAACGACCTGTGCAACTCGCCGGAAATTCGTGAGCGGTACCAGTTCTGGTTCTATTTATACCCGACGGGTCAGCCGTTTTGGAACTCGGCAATGCAACTCCGCAAGGACCTGGCCGAGGCACGTAAGCTACTGGATCCGACCGGCCAAGAACCCGCCTTGGATCAGATGGTGTTGATTGGGCACAGCATGGGTGGGTTGGTTTCTCACCTGCAAACCATCGACAGCGGCGACGATTATTGGAAACTGGTCGGCAACGAGCCGATCGATTCAATCAAGGCCAACAAGGAAGTGCGAGAGCGGATGCGCGATTGTTTCTTTTTCCACCCGAATCCCTCTATTCGCCGCGTGGTGACTATCGGCACGCCGCATCGAGGAAGTCGATTCTCCAACAATGTTACACAGTGGCTTACAAGTAAGCTGATCACTTTGCCCAGTGCCATCGCTGAAGGCACAGAGCGGCTATTTGCCGAAAACAAGAAAGGGCTACCGAAAAACTCGATCCTTACGATCCGTACAAGCATCGACTCGCTTTCCCCCGACTCGCCGGTATTCGATACGATGCTGGCCGGCCGGCGGCCACCATGGGTAAAGTTTCACAATGTGATCGGAGTGGTACCAAATGACGGCATATTCGGACGACTGGCCGCGGGTACTGATGGAGTGGTTTCGCGAGAAAGCGCGCATTTAGACGACGCCGAGTCGGAGATTATAGTGCCCGCCGACCACACCACCGTGCATGCTCATCCCAAAACCGTGCTCGAGGTACGACGCGTACTGATGGAGCATCTGGCCGAGTTGGATGGTTTCCCGACCGGCATGGACTTCTCTACGCAAACAGCTAAAATTCCTGACGTGTACCAGACATCTGCGGGTAAGGGGCTGTTACGGTAAGAACGAATCCGATTCACTGTTTGTGAACCTTGCCTTACTGCTCATTTCAGGTAATTCCGCAATTCTTATCTAGTCATTAGACGCTTGCGCCGTTAATCGTCACCATCGACAGTCCCGACAGGAACGCAACTGCAAACTTTACCAATGGTCATCCTTGCCCTGCTTGGCTTATTCACGCTTGTTCCACTCCCCGATATTGATTTAGACACAAGGGGGTTTAGCCGGTATTTAATGTCTACAAAACTCAAGCGATAAAGAATGGCGTGGAAGAAAATGGACCGTAGCGTTAAAATCGCTCTGGCTGCATTGGTGTTCCTGATTGGCACATCCTTCGCATTCTTGTATCGGCGTCCCATAACCGACCAAAGGGATGGCAAATCCGATAACTCAAGTCAACTTGTATTGCACGGACCACGTTGGAGTAGCCCTCAACCGAGTCGGGAGTGCTTGTCGACCGGTGAGAGGACAAAGTCGGAATTGCCCAGTTTGAAACGTATCGGACCAACAAAAAGCCGGAAAAATAGCATAAGGGAAACGTCGAGCAAACCAGCGTCGCAATTGAAATCTACGGTTTTGTCGCCAATTGACACCGGCCAGCCTCCCCCCAGTTTGGCTCGAGTGTTTCCACGATACGAAAACGCCGAGGATTCTCGCTGGGGTACGGCTATTGGACATCGCATGCCTGGGGATGATAATCGTTTTGCGTCTGGGCCTTCGTTGCATGTGATAGTCGATGGCGATACGCTCGATTCTTTGGCGAAACAGTATCTTGGCGATGCTTCCCGAGCGAGAGAGATTTTTGAGGCAAATCGGCATATTCTCACGGATCCAAACGCACTTCCGATCGGGGTGGAACTCGAGATCCCATCTGTTTCAATATCTCTGCCAGTTCCGCCTGAAGGTCTTGTGCCAAAAAAACCGCTTGTGCCGGTATTGGTCCCTCGCTAATTGACCATTGACGCCAGTATCTCGCGAACTCAAACCAGACCTTCTAATAAGATTCTTCTTAGTAGGTTCTCAGGAGGCAAGATACTCGCATCAAATTATCTGTACAAAAGGTTTCTTTGGATCGGCTATTTTTACCGAATGCATAATGTTTCATAAATGCGACCAGCCTTCAATGTTGGGTGTGCAAACGCAACGTTCGTGTGTTGCCTGTGCTTTGGAGCGTGTCTTTTTAGAAATACGTAACCCTGGGATTTATATTGAGTTACGTCTAGTGTACAGGCTGTAATTTCCGCTTTGGCACCCTACTTGCTTTGGTTAAGATCGTGCCGAACTTGGCACCTTGACATTTTTAGCATGTTGAAGCATGATGCGGGCTGGAAAGGCCTGTCGACGGCTGTCCATTATTCTTAGAGCGTTAATAGTGCTTTTCACGCCAAACAAGGACCTTTTCAGTCAATCTAGACCACAACCGTTGGCGCTAGATATCCCAGCTTTCGCACGACACGAACGATCAAAGCTTTGGAACACACGATGCAAATGCAAACCAACTCCAATTCGTCCACGTCTTCCATATCACCTGAAAACCGCAAGACTTTGATAGGTCTGGGGATATTGGTAGTTCTTTTGGCCGCCACTTATTACCAGGCTTTATATCGTGTAGTAAACGTCTGGTACGACGAACCGGATTATGTTTACGGTTTTTTAGTAATTCCCTTTTCCGCTTTTTTGCTATGGGACCGCCGTGATATGCTCAAGGACGCCAAGTTCCAAATGAGTTGGTGGTCGATACCTTGTATTGTTCTTGGAATGCTGATGCGGTTTTATGGCAATTTTGCATTCAACCAGGCTGTGGAAGCGTTTTCGATGATCCCGCTTTTAACGGGTATTGTGCTTTTCGTGGCTGGTTGGCCCGCGATTCGCTGGTCGTGGTCGGCGATAGCGTTTATAGTATTCATGATTCCACTTCCTTCATTCATTGAGGGAACTCTTGGACAGGAACTTCAAAAGATCGGTACCAATGTCAGCGTTTTCACGCTGCAAACATTGGGCATGCCGGCCATTGCCGAAGGTAACGTGATAGTATTGACGAACGCCAAACTAGGTGTTGTGGAAGCATGTAGCGGTATTCGCATGCTGATGCTGTTTTTCGCGGCGTGCGTGGGCGCGGCATTCCTTCTTCGTCAACGAGATCTTGTAACACGAATTTTGATTGTACTTAGTGCGATCCCGATTGCAGTGATAGCAAACGTGTGTCGCATTACGATAACGGCTATTCTCTACGAAACGGTCAACCAAGAGCTTGGTGACATGATTTTTCACGATTTGGCCGGTTGGTTTATGATGCCGCTTGCAATCGCGCTACTCTGGCTTGAAACGGGCTTGTTAGCCAAATTGTTCGAAGCCCCGGAACGCGAGGCACCGTTAGCCGTAGGGGCAATACCGGTTTATAGCGCACCTAAGCGTGCTACACCGACAACTTCCGGCAAAGACAAGGATGCCTAGGCCTACCGTAAAAACACGACGAGCGGTGCAAACCGTTTGTCGACACGACACTTCCCAAGCGGTTTTACCACGATAAATCGCAAAAGTTCCGCCCATTTGAAGCGGCAGGTACACAGAATAAGCTGAGATTTTACACCCGAGCATCCGAGGAGAGTTCATGCCCACGAACGATGAAGGTCAATTACTGGACCATCCCAAAAACGACAAATCACTGATGGTCCCACGGGCCAGCACTCTGGAAAAATCCGACGTAGAAAGAAACGGCGCCGTCTATCCGAAAACGGCTGCAGAGCCGGTACCCGAGACCGAGAATACCGCCGCCGTTTATTTGCACGCATTGCGAAGGCACTGGCTCTTGGGAACAGTGCTAGGAATCATTCTGGGTGGAATTTTCGCGGTAGCCACATTTCTGCTGGTTCCCGGATACTACACGCCGTTTGCTTTCATTCGAGTCTCAATGAGCCCCGAAAGTATTGTCTACGCGCAAGACCACATTAACATCCACGACTACGAGGTTTTTAAGAACACCCAATTGGGATTGATTAAAAGTCCGTATGTTTTCATGGCGGCACTTCGCAAGAAAAAAATAGCCAATCTCTCCATCGTTAAGGCGGAAAACGACGCTCTTGCATGGTTGCAGGATGAAGTAAGAGCCGGATATATAAACGAATCAGAGATCATGCGTGTTTCGCTCACATCTAAAAAACCTAAAGAAGCAACGGAGTTAGTTAATGCTATTGTAGACGCATATATAGAGGAGGTGGTGAATAAACAAGAGCGAGAACGCCGCGCGATGGGAGCGCAACTCACGCAGATATATAACAGCAAGGAAAATGAAGTACGTTCAAAGCGTGCCAGCCTGATCAACTTGGCTGATAAGCTGGACGCCGCGAACAGTGAATCCGCAAAAGTCCAAGCGACCGTAAATATTCAAGAGTTGTCTTCAATACGGGCTGCTATGCTCCAGTTGCAAACCAGCCTGGGTGAAGCTACCGGAGCTCTGGAGGCGGGAAAGGCTATGCTTGCAAGGCTCGAAGAGATGCCGGTTTCCGAAATTGAGCTGGAAAAACTTGTTCGCCAAGATCCCGTCTGTAAGCAACACTTGGAAATGATCGCCGGTCTCCGACAGGCTGTAGCACATTCAGGCCAAATGGTTATGCCCGGTACTCGCAACTCTACAACCGACAGAATGGCGGTGCAGTTGGAGGGTATTGAACAGGAGCTTGAGATTCGCCAAAACGAACTTCGAGAACTCCTCAAAGGCACCAAGCGTGCGGAGATCGAGGAGCAAATTGCCGCTGCGGATGTGCAAGTCAAGATCATCAACGAACGAATAGCAAAATTGGATGCACAGCTGAAAGCCCAGGTGCAGAAGGTAAGCGAGATCGGCAGATCATCGGTTGACATTGAAATGATGACCTCCGAACTGAAAACGCTGGAAAGTGCCCTTGCCGAAATCAGTGTCAAGCGAGAAAAACTCGCTATTGAATCGCGTGCAAGGCCGCGGATCATTCGCGAACAAGTTGCCCAGGAGCCTGTTACCGTAGACAAGCCTAAACTCGCATTGATCCTTGCGGTGATGTTCGGCGGCATAGGTTTTCTTTTGCCCATCAGTGGGATAGTATGGTGGGATGTCCAAAAGAATCGGATTAATAGTACCGAAGATGTCGCCAAGGGGATCGGTCTTTCCGTAATAGGTTCCGTGCCGGTCATTCCGAGCCGTGCAATTCGTCGCCTGGGGTCATCCAGCGGACAGGACCTTTATTGGAACGTGCGTCTGACTGAATCCATCGACAGCATTTCCGCGAAACTGCTACGGAATGCAACGATAGACGGCAAACGGGTTATTCTCATCACCAGTGCGGTATCAGGCGAATGCAAAACAACTTTGGCAACCCAGATCGCCATGAGTCTCGCTCGTGCCGGCCGTCGCACCGTTCTGGTCGACTTCGACTTGCGGAGTCCGGTCATTGACCGTTCATTCCAGCTTCCCCTGGTTCCCGGTGTAAGTGAGGTGCTTTGCGGTGAAGCCGATGTGCTCGACTCTGTTTGTGAAACCGGAATGAACAATCTCTTCGTGTTGACCGCCGGGCAGTCCAGCCACCATGCATTGCAGGCCTTGGCCAACGGCAAGGATCAATCGATGTTCGCCGAACTGCAGGAAGACTACGAGTTTGTGATTGTGGATGGTAGTCCGATTTTGCCTGTTGCAGATTCACGATATCTAAGTCAGCACGTGGACACAGTGGTTCTATCCGTCTTCCGGGATTTCAGCTGCATGCCGAAGGTGGTAGACGCTTGCGAAATTTTAGAATCCTTCGGTGTAACCGACCTAGAGGCAGTAGTTACCAGTTCCACAGAAGTTGGGCGTGGAATCGATCGGCCTTCCGAGGTCGCAGAATCGGTTTAGCAAAACGTTGCGACGTCTCCGATCGTTACACGGCCGCGAGACGTCGCGTTATTTCATGCTTTTTGTAATGAAACAAATCGTGGAAATCAAATAGATAACAATGGTATCCGAGCCGACAATTTTCCTGATCGCATGCATTGTTAGTCTAGGGCTGACGGCTCTGATCCGTGAAGTGGCACCGCGGATCGGTTTGACCGATAACCCCGACGGCCATAGAAAGCTGCACGGGCGAGCCACGCCGCTGGGTGGTGGTGTGGCGGTGTATTTAACTACCGCCATCATCCTGGGAACACTCTGGATAGTGCCTAGCAATTTGGATGCCTCAGGCAGAGATAGTCTTGCTGTTTCTCTTGCCGATTCTCTTGCCGGCAAAGCCTCCAAGGTGAGCGACAAAACCAACACAAGCGACACGAAACAAAAGCAAGGTGCCGAGACGCCGGATAGCGACAACAATAAAGTCTCAGACAAATCCGTACATGCTAAATCTGAAAAAACCACGCCCGAGAAATATCATCGTCGTTCAGCAACAGATGTTCAGACAAAGCTTAAGCGAGATTGCCCCGTGCTGCCGGGTATGCTCTTGGCCGGACTGGTGATTGTGATTGTTGGATTGGTCGACGATACAAGGGGATTGCCTGGCAAGGTCAAGCTTCTGGGGCAAACGCTAGCGGCTTCTATTCTAATAATCAGCGGACTGCTGATAGAAAATATTGCTCTGTTTGGCCATCATTTTTCGCTCGGTTTATTTTCTTACCCACTTACTCTACTTTGGTTGCTGGGCGCTATCAATGCATTGAACCTCCTCGACGGCATTGACGGTCTGGCCACGATGCTGGGTATTATTTTTAGCTTTACAATTGCCGCCATGGCGGTAGTTACCGTCAATTATGGCGTGGTAGTCATTGCCATGGTGTTTGCCAGCAGCCTTTTGGGTTTTTTGCGATTCAACTTTCCACCGGCTACCATTTTTCTTGGCGATACCGGTAGCATGCTTATCGGCCTGATGGTCGGCGCAATGGCAATTTTGGGATCGTTCAAGGGACCGGGAACGGTCCTTTTAGCGGCTCCTTTGGCCGTATGGACAATTCCCTTCTTCGACGTTATCGCCGCCATCATCAGAAGAAAGCTTACGGGGCGTAGTATTTATTCAACTGATCGCGGTCATATGCACCACCGTTTGCTCTACACCCTCGGTAGCAACCGCAAAGTGCTCGGTTGGTTGGCTTTCTGCTGTACGATTATCGCTATAGCCATATTAGTGGGTATCGTCATAAAAGACGATAGAATCATGTTGATTACCTGCTTTGCCATCGTGGTGGTATTCATAGCCACGGGGGCCTTTGGCCGTGCTGAGCTTTTGTTGGTAGGCACCCGTGTCAGTCGAGTGGGGCGGAAATTGACATCGCTCATATTTCCACGTCATGCCCGCGCTTGGCAGGTCAGCATCCGCCTGCAAGGCTCGCAGCAGTGGAATCTGCTATGGGACGCGTTTGTGGAATCGGCCGACAAGCTCTGCTTATGTTCTATCCGCCTGGACGTAAACCTTCCTACACTGCACGAGTCATTCCATGCGACGTGGGAGCGTCCCAAGCAGCCGCGTTCCGACAAATGCTGGCATGTCGAAGTACCTTTAGTTTGCAATTCCAACCCTGTGGGACGTGTTTATATAGTTGGCGAGCGAAACGGCCATTCAGCTTGCCAGGACATACAACAATTGATGGAATTAATTGAGCCCTTCGAAAGCAGGCTGCGGTCGCTTGCCTTGCAGGATGACTTCAAGGTACCTTCATCCAATGAAGAGTGTCGGACAAAGCCTGACGTTGCGGGGATTCACGCCACTACGGATCAACATCCAAAGTAAGCAATAGAACAAGCACTCAGATCGCGTTTTTTCAAAGTGTAATCGATAAAAAAGTCAGTTAGTTATCCTGAACAAAAAGAGGCTATTCGAAACCATGAAATCCCCAGTATCCCGTTTAGTTGTTGGCGCCGTGGGCATCGTGATAATCTTCGCCGGCGCATTGTATTCCAGTAACAAGGGCGGCGTCCACCGTCACATTCGCGTACCAGAGGAATCACTCACCACGATTCCCATGGAATTCGGAAAATGGAAGGGCAAGAATGAAGAAATCGATGAAAGGCTTTTCGGCAAAATCAATGCCTACGAAGTGATCTCACGCAGTTACAATAATCCGATTTCCGAAGATGCCATTACGCTTCATTGCGCTTCTTTCAATAACTTTTGGCGGAGAGTTCCGCACTCTCCCAAGGTGTGCTATCCGGCTAGCGGTTGGACGACTATCAGCGCTGAAGATTTTGAACTTGATGGTCCGCCAGACCCGGATGGAAATCCCGTAAAAGCCGAATTGGTAACGTTCGAAAAGAATGATGTCAAAGTAATGGTTTTGTATTGGTTCCAGTTTGGCGACTATGTAGTCACCAACGCTTCCGAGTTGGCAAGCGCTCGGTGGAAGTATCTTAACGAAGATACCTGGCCACCGACTGTCAAGACAATGCTCCAGATCTCAGCAAATCAACCCGAGCGGGCAAGAAAACAGTTGAAGGAATTCGCCAGCTCTCTGTATCAGGTTACCAGGACGTTCAAGTAACTTTCACTGAACCTGTTCTCTTCGACAAAGCCATTCTGCCCAATACTGTACTATATGGCAGTGAAAAATACACCGAATCGCGTCTCTATTATATTTGGGACGCGCCCCGAAGCTATTAAGCTTTGCCCACTAGTGCTGGCAATGCTCGATCATCGGAATTTGGTGCCGCATGTGTGCGTGACCGGTCAACATTTTGAAATGTTGTACCAGGTGCTCGATGACTTTGGGGTCGTGTCAGACGCAGATTTGGATCTAATGCAGCCGAACCAGACGCTTGCCGGGCTGACTTCACGGGCAATCGCGGCCATCGACGAATATCTGCAAGCATCACGGCCCGACATGGTCATCGTTCAAGGCGATACAACCACGGTGTTTTGCACAGCTTTATGTGCCTTTTATCACAATATTCCTGTCGGCCATGTGGAAGCCGGCTTGCGAACCTTCAATAAAAGGTCACCCTTCCCCGAAGAGATCAACCGCGTTCTCAGCACTCGTGTGGCCGATCTGCATTTCGCCCCCACGGAAACTGCCCGACAAAACCTTATCCGCGAAAAGACACCCACGGAAACCATCTTTGTCACGGGAAACACGGTCATCGACGCCTTGCTGTTTGCCGTCGACCGGATTCGCGCCAATCCGCCGCAGATTGACGGCTTGCCGGATTTCCTTCAGCCGGGCAGTGATAATGCTCAAAGCGACCTCTCGCCTATGGTGCTAATAACGGGGCATCGCCGTGAGAATTTTGGCGATGGTTTTGAAAACATCTGCCGTGCAATTGCACAACTGGCCGAACGGTTCCCCGAAACTCATTTTGTATACCCGGTACATTTAAATCCCAATGTACGCGAGCCCGTCAACCGCCTGCTGGGAACAGGCTCCAGGGAGAACGGCGGCAAACAAAACATTCATCTTCTCGAACCGCTGAATTACTTGCCTTTTGTGGCGATGATGGACCGCTCTACAATTGTACTAACCGATTCCGGCGGCGTTCAGGAAGAGGCGCCCAGTCTGGGCAAGCCGGTACTCGTAATGCGAGACACGACAGAACGGCCCGAAGCCGTGGATATGGGCACCGTCAAACTTGTCGGTACCGATACCCAAACAATAGTCGATAATGCAACCGTCCTTCTGACCGACAAGCAGGCCTACGCGACTATGGCCAACGCGGTGAATCCCTACGGCGACGGCAAAGCGTGTGGGCGGATTTTGGCGGCTATTGAACACTCTATGACGTGATGTTAGAGTAAGCATTCAACCACCCCCCAGGGCAATGTTCAATGCACTGCAAGTCCGGCAAGGCAGCCATCCGCATTTCACGGCAGGGGCGTATCCTTGAGCTTCCACTCGCCGTTTTCCTTGACGGCCGTCCACTCGATTTCGGTGAGGATTTTTCCCGTCCTGTAATCAGTGACTTCGACGGTTATGGTGGCGGTGTCGCCGGAAATTTCGGCCGCTTTGCCCCAAAGGCTATAGCGTTGAAATTGCCTGCACTTTTCCATGGTAGGCACGCAGCCTTCGGCGAAGACGGGTGCGATCATTTGCGGGTTATCCGACGAATCGGCCAATGCGCCCACGAGTTGGCGGGCCTGGTTCACATCGGAACCGCCCGTGGTTGTTTTGGGACCGCAGCCGATGGTTACGATTGCGAACAAGAGTATTGCCGTGAGAAGTGCAATTCGATTGGGATTCATGGACATGATTAATAGGTTATGATATTTCCGAAGATCTTATGGGATTTCGACAGTTTCTCCGCCGGCACGGGTAGCCAAGGCTCGCCAGATGCCCAAATCGATATTGTCATTGAATATATGGACCGACCCGTCCATCATCAGGGCATTTACGCAGCCTGGGTGTTTGCTACGGGCGGCTGCCCAGATATTGCCATCGGATTGGTTCTGCGTGCAATACATGGGATCGTTTTGTGGTATTCCCGTATAGCACATGGCCAGATTGTCGGCCGGATTAGCAGCGCTGGGGATGTTGTTTGGAGGTGTTCTGGCGGTAAAGGTTGATCCGCCCACCGACGTAGTAACCCAAGCCCCACGTCCGTCTCTCGGGTGGTCCCAACCGACAACCTCGCTTACGCCCAGCGTATAAGCCAAACCATCGGAGATATCGCGGGTTTTGGTACCCAGCCCGTAGCCCATTTTCCATCTTCCCATTAAGGAATCGTGATGATAGGATCTCGTTACACTTTCCCAGCCTGGCAGCATGATGGAGCCAAAGGCTCCGGCCGTTCGTGGATTATTGAACGACATATAGGTATCTGAACCCCAATTCGCCGCATAGTTACCTTTGGCCATGTGTTCGAGATTAAAATTGGAGGTCAATTCCTGCATGACAGGAGCACTGGGGCAAAGATAGAACGATGGTTGTTTGGAACCCACGGCAAGCTCGGAATTAATGCTGGGCATGTTGGGCAAATCATCTGGGGCGCCCCACATCTTCTCCATACTTTCGGCCACACAGTCGCCCCAGTACTCTTCGTCGAGATAGCTGAGGATGGCAGCGGCCCAGTTAGGTCCCTCGCAAACACATAAAGACGGTTTTTGCATGCCGCCGGTCATTTGTGGTAGATCCGAGCAAAACGGCCGACCCGGCGGGAAACTGCCGTGGGCCGAGTTGGCCGAATGCAAGGCGAGGCCGATCTGTTTGAGATTGTTAGAGCATTGCATCCGTCGAGCCGCTTCACGCGCGGCTTGCACTGCCGGCAACAAGAGGGCGATGAGGATACCGATGATCGCTATGACCACCAGTAATTCCACTAGTGTAAAACCGCCGGGTCGAATTTTTGCCGCACGACGAGAGATGTTTTCGGAATCGTTCATGAAAAGATCCTTTTCTTAAACGCAGAAACATCATTTGCGATCAGCGCATACAGCTACGCGTAGTAATCCGGGTAGCTAGATACGATTCATTTTCGCTGATATTGTTTCCCGCGTTAAGCTTCGATTGATGCAATGCCGCTTGTAATAGGACTTCGTAACAGCGTAATTGATAGGTAATGGGTAGCCCCGATAGCTTGCCTATCGGGGTGCCGCAGGCACAAGAGGGCATTGAGCTTCCCCTTCGTACCTCTTGCGGCTTCGCCGTGTGCGATAGGCAAGCTATCGGGGCTACCCATCAAATTTATGTTATGCAGTATTTACTCACAGCACATTATTGCACAAAATGTGACTGCTAGTCAACTTTTATTTGCTCCATAGCGTGATTTTTTGTGGAAATATATTGCGTTTTTTGGTTAGCCAGTATTATGGGGTTTTAGGTTTGCCAAAACAGTAAATACTTCCTTTGTCGGTACTTACGTAAAGAGCACCGTTGGCCACGGCCAGTCCGTAAGCGCGACCGTCGAGCGCGTGTTTCCAAAGTAGTTTGCCGTTGGCTGCGTCGATGGCCGCAACTTCACCATCACCGCCGGCAAATAGATGATCGCCAGCCTTGATTAGCGCGAAGGGATATGCGAGATCACAACTCCAAACGGCCGCGCGGTCCTTGCGATTGAGTCTTATGATTTTCGTGTCGGTGTTATAGAAAACGCCAGTGGCTTCGGCCACCAGACAATTGGCGCCGCCGATCGAGGCGATATAGGTTTTGCCGGAAGATTTGAACTGTTGGGCCTTGTTTTCGACCGTGGGTCCGGCCCAGACTTCACTTTCGTCGGGCGTTACCAGAGCCCAGCAGCCGCCGTCACGAGCCGTTTTTTTCAAGTCGCCGGCATGTTTGCCATTGTCGCGTTTGTAAACGGCGGTAAAACTTTTGCCCGAGGGAGCGAAGAACGAATCGGCGGTGGCGGCCAGGTATCCCTGGTGCGGTCTGACGGGTGTTTTGGTCCATCCCCCTGATCCGTCGGCCGCCTTGCGTTTGCAGAGGAACATTCCTTCATGGGGGAATAGTCCTGCCGTCCAGTAGACGTCTTCGCCGTCGACCATTACCGAAGTGCGCACCGGCCATACGGATATCATGTGTTCGTTACCCCAGATCTTTTCGCCTGATGGCCCGGCCCGTTCTTTCCAGACAATAGATGCGTCGGCCGCGTTGAGGCAATATACATAACCATCGTCGCTGCCGAAGTAGACGCGATCGTTTGTCACATGCGGCGCGAAACGTATGGGGCCGTCGGTGAAGAACGTCCAGAGTTTTTTGCCTCCGCCGCCGGCGTCGAGGCAGGTGACCGTACCGCCGGCCGAGGAGCCGAAGTATACCCGCGAGCCGGCAACGGCCACATCGAAGCAGCGGTCGAAGTTCTGGCGTGGTTTGAGGTTGTAGGTGTTGGCGAGGTAGTTGTGTTTGGCGGGCGATTCGGTCCAGGCGGGCATGGGAGGACGCTTGGTTTTATGCATCCAGGCTTGTTCGAGCGGCAGCGCGAGCTGTTCGGCCGTGATCCCGTTGCGATGCACATTTTTCATCCGCAT
>JAFGTN010000104.1 GCA_016934075.1 Pirellulales bacterium | reverse complement strand
GACGATCGCGACGCGGGCGTGATGGAAACCGATCGAGGCACGATCCTTGTCACTTCGTTCACATCGCTGGCGTACGAACCCGTTAACAGGTGGCCCAAAGACGAAAAAAGCGTGCTTCGCTGGAAGGCAGCCCATAACAGACTCACTGCGGAGCAACGTCAAAAAATGCTCGGTGCCTGGATGGTCCGATCGACCGACGGAGGCGCGACATGGTCGGGCCGGTACAACTCGACCGTCAACAGCCCGCACGGTCCCATTCAACTTGCCGACGGCCGCCAGCTATACGCGGGCAAGGAAATGGGCGGCGAAAAGCATCGGGTAGGCGCGTGCGAGTCGACTGACGATGGTCAAACCTGGCGTTGGCTGGCCCAGATCCCAACTCGCAAAGGCGATGATCCGTTGAAATACCACGAGTTGCACGCCGTGGAAACGGCCGACAGCAGGATCGTTGCCCAGATCCGCAACCACAACAATAACAACAAGGGCGAAACACTGCAAACCGAGTCGTCCGACGGCGGCAAGACTTGGAGCGAGCCGCATTCCATCGGTGTGTACGGATACCCGTCGCACCTGCTGCGTTTGCGAGATGACCGTTTATTGATGACTTTCGGACACCGCCGCAAACCGTACGGCAATCAAGCACGCCTGAGCGAAGACAACGGAAAAACCTGGTCGCAGCCGATAATCATTAACGGCGACGCCCCGGGCGCCGACATGGGCTATTCCTCGACCGTAGAGTTGGACGACGGCACGCTGCTGAGCGTCTGGTACGAAGTCATGCGTGGTTCAAAGAAGGCCGTACTGCGGCAGGCGAGGTGGAAATTGAAAGGATGACGCGTTCGTAATATCGTAGCAATTAATAGATATTTTCTCAACAGGCTGCTAATAATCGTTACCGAGCATATACAACTTGCCGTCATGCACAAAAGGCAGGCCGTCCTCCCAATCCAGGGGCGGCAGCCGCTCCCAGGTTTTCCCACCATCACCGCTGCGGGCAAAATTGAGAATATTTCTTGGCATCGGGCCCCTGCGCGTCCTGAAAGTGAAGCTGGCCAGCAGGTCTCCGCCGGGAAGGCGGACCAATGCACAGTCGTCGGCGCGCATTTTGGGGGACGGCGTCTTGGCTACTATCACATACTCTTGTGCCAGAGGTTCGGCTGCCAGAGCGGTGCCGGTTACGGCGGCCAAGAATAGGATAAATAAAATCGACTTGAGCTTCATTATATTCTCTTCTTACCCGCCAGGGGAGGTTCCACGACAAGCAAAAACTCGTTTTCGGCGGGATTATCATTCACGGTAAATTCCAGATTGGAGGTCTCGTAACTGCCGAACCGCGGATCAATTGCGACGGCAGGAACCTCTGTTCTCTCTTTCTTCAGAAAGAGCATCTTTGGTTTAACAATGGCGCGGTGGCGGCCCTTTATGGCCCCGTCGTTGGGCTTGAAGGTGCTCAACTCGAACGTCCCATCGGCTTGAATTTCACCCCGAGATACAACCGGGCGGGGTGCTTCGATCGGTCTGAACTCCACCCAACCCGCACCGACCGGAGCGCCGTCGGGAAACGTAACTCGACCATTGACAGCGTATACGGGTAAATCGCTACTGCCACACCCGAAGAGGCAGACCATCACAAGCCCCAGCACAAGGCAACACGAAATTCCCAAGAGCCACGCTTTTTTACCAGTATCATACCGTGTCATAAAATCCACCTTCGAGACCAAGGGGTCAATCCATTACATTCCCCGGGACGACCTCGCCGTCGTGGCGATTGGCCAACATGTCGAGGATGGCCGTGTCAAGTGCTACAGAAATGACTCCGAGGCTGCCATCCGCAAAAACGAACTGGCAGACGCCTTTGCTGTCCTTGCCTTTTCACCAGGTTGGCCGCAAGGCCGGCGAGGTGTTGGCCCGTCACGGTCATCGACGCGTTGCCATTTTCACGCCGCGACCAAGCGACGCTACCGCAGCATATGAAAAAGGCTTGCGCGAAGCGATGCGAGCCGATGGAGGCGACCTGCCGCCGGAATTTGTGTTCACCAGTTCGGTGAAACACGTATACTTGTCCGAACGGGAAGAAGAGATTACGGCCAAACTCAAGGCCATGCTCCAGCGCGAAGACCGCCCCACTGCAATTATGACCGGCTTCGATCCGGACGCGGAGTTTTTGTATTTACTGCTGAGCCAATTAGGTATCAAGGTACCGGATGATATTTCACTGATCAGTTTCGGCGGCGCGGAACGTGATTCGGCAATCTTCCAAAAAGTCACGGCAATCACAGTGGACGAAGCCGAACTCGGTCGTAAAGCGGCCCTGTGGCTATATGAAATGCACGACGGTGAGCGCGCGATCGACGATGCCGAAGAATATGTCATGCCGTTGGGATTGTCTGAAGGACTAACCGTCGGTCCGGTCCCTTCGCGTCCGGGACCGCTCTTGTCGGAAACGATCAAAACGTGATGAGCCAAGATCAATAACAAGTGGGCAGGGAGGGGAGCCCCCGATGCATAGATTCGATCGCCGTCAGATGCTGATTTCGACCGGCGCGGCATTCACCGCGGCAGTATTGACTCCCGGACACCGAGCCTCGGCCGCGTCGGCCGAAATCGTCGAGGCCAAAGTCATCAGCCACAATCCCACGTTGTATCACGGTTGGCCGACGGTCACCCGTCGCAAAAAACGGGCAACTTTTGGTCGTTTGTTCCGGTGTGCGCGAGGATCACGTTTGTCCGTTCGGCCGCGTGGAAATGATGCGATCCGACGACGACGGCAAAACATGGGGCTGGCCCTGTGTTTTGATGGGCTAACATGGAGTTGGATTGCGCGAATACCCGTTCGAAAGGGCGATGACATAAAGAAGTATCACGAGTTACATGCGGTGGAAACGTCCAAAGGCACGATCGTTGCCCAACTTCGCAATCACAATAAAAAGAGCTATCGCGAAACAATACAGACCGAATCAACCGACGGCGGCAAGACCTGGTCCGTGCCGCACTCGATCGGCGTGTTCGGCTACCCGTCGCACCTTTTACGGCTGCGTGACGACCGCTTGTTGATGACTTTCGGGCATAGGCGTAAACCGTACGGCAACCAGGCCCGGGTGAGCGAAGACCATGGTCGCACCTGGTCCGAGCCAATGATCCTGTCCGGCGACGCGATCGGTGCTGACATGGGCTATCCCTCGACAGTCGAGTTGGATGATGGTACACTGCTGAGTGTCTGGTACGAACTCATGCGCGGTTCGAAGCGGGCCGTGTTGCGGCAGGCGAGATGGAACTTGAAAGGATAACCATCCGGCAATGCAGGCTTCCCTGGAAGCATACATGATGATCCGTTGGCTGATTTTCCGACCGAGAAATCGTGATAAGCAGTTACACTCAACAACGTAAAAGCGTCAAATACTGGAGAAACATGATGCGACGAACCATTTGTGCGACAACAATCCTGTGTGGTGTATTTTGTTTCTTGCCGGGATCTGCCGGGGCCGCGGACAAGCCCGAGATCGTGTCCGTGAAAAAGATCTGGGACCAGGCTAAGCACAATGCCTTCACCGACCTGATCCGTTTCAAGGGCCTGTGGTGGTGTGCCTTCCGCGAGAGCGAGGAACACGGCAAAGGCGCCGGCAAACTACGTTTCATTGTTTCACCCGACGGCGACAAATGGACTTCGGCGGCGTTGATATCGGAAGAGGGATTGGATCTGCGAGATCCCAAGCTCTCGATCATGCCCGACGGAAGGTTGATGTGTACCACTGCTGCAATTACCTGGAGCAAGGCGGGCAAGCTTCTGACACGTTCGCCGCGTGTTTTGTTTTCGAAAGACGGGAAGCAATGGACAAAGCCCACGCGCGTGCTCGCCGAGGATCATTGGCTGTGGCGAGTTACCTGGAAAGACGGTAGCGCATGGAGTATGTCGAAACTCGGCGAAGGACGAAATCCGCGCCGAATCATGTTATACACATCAACGGACGGTCTCGACTGGAAATGGGTTGCCGAACCTATTTTGCCAGACAACGCCTGGAACGGGAGCGAAACCACGTTGCGTTTCCTGCCCGATGACACGATGGTGTCATTCACTCGTCCGGAATGGATCGGTACAAGCCGGCCGCCATATACCGAATGGAAGTGGACCAAAATCAAAGATATGCCCGGTGGCCGACTGGGTGGGCCGAACTTCATCCGCTTGCCTGACGGATCCCTGTGGGGTTCCGCGCGAAAATACAGTTCGCCGAAAAAGACCGTGTTAGCCCGCATGACGACGACCAGTTATGAACCAGTGCTGGATCTGCCCAGCGGCGGCGACAACAGCTATGCGGGCATGGTTTACAACGAGAACGATGGCCTGTTGTGGATGAGCTACTACTCTGGTCACGAGGGCAAGGCCAGCATCTATCTGGCCAAGATCCGCATCCCCCTGAAACCATCACCGACCAAGGGGCAATAGTGGGGCCCTGTGGTGTGAATTAAATGTGGACTTTTGCAAAATTGCGAGTCAAGGGCACTTAGATATAAATTGGCGGCACAGCCGGCAAATTATATCTAAACGCCGCAGAGATGTTAACTTGTTATCTGTCAATGAATTAGTATCAGTCAAGACAATGTAAAAGAAACCTTCGCTTCGCAAAGCTTTCTTTT
>JAFGTN010000103.1 GCA_016934075.1 Pirellulales bacterium | reverse complement strand
GAAGAAGGTATCCTGCCGGGCGGCGGCGTTGCCCTGCTGCGTTGCACCGAAGCCGTTGAAAAGGCCCGTTCATCGGCTCGAGGCGACGAGAAAATAGGCGTCGACATCGTGCTTCGCGCCCTCTCGGCTCCCATCAAGCAGATCGCCGACAACAGCGGCGTGGACGGCTCTGTAGTCGCCGACGAGGTGATGGGCAAGCCCACCAACACCGGTTACGACGCCAACGAAGGCAAATACACCGACATGTACAAGGCAGGTATCATCGACCCCCTCAAGGTCGTGCGAATTGGTCTGGAAAATGCCGCAAGTATTGCCTCGTTGATGCTCACCACCGAAACCTTGGTAACCGATTTCGACGCGGAAGATAAAAAACGCCGGCAAGTCGAGGGCAGTGTCCGCTAGGCCTGATTTGCTGTTTTGATAAGGGTGGCACTGGCTGCTTGTCAGCCAGTGCCGCATGAAATGGTCGAAAAAACACTGGCTGGCAAGCAGCCGGTGCCAACCGAGGCGACATGTGATAAATCAGTACGAAAATCGGGCCACCTTCAAGCGGGTGGCCCGTTTTTTTCGTTCCGGCGGCAACATGATGTTTTTGTTTCTATTGGGAACTCGTGAAAACAACAGGAACCGCTTAGGAAATCCCGCCCAAAATGTCCGAAAAACGCGACTATTACGAAATTCTCGGCGTCTCGCGATCAGCCGGCGATGGTGAAATCTCCGATGCCTATCGCGAGTTGGCGATGAAATATCATCCCGACCGCAATCCGGGCGACGACGAGGCCGTGGAAAAATTCAAAGAGGCGGCCGAGGCGTTCGACGTGCTCAGCCACCGCGACAAACGCACACGCTACGATCGCTACGGCCATGCGGGCGTGGAAGGCGGTGCCGGCGGAGCTTCACACTTCCACGACGTCAATGATATCTTCGGCGCCTTCGGCGACATTTTCGGCGACTTGTTCGGTGGCGGCGGGCGGCGTCGCGTACATAAGGGATCCGATATCCGTTGCCAGGTGTCGATAACGCTGATGGAAGCCGCGCACGGTACCGAGGCCGACCTGACTTTCAAACGTCACCGCGCTTGTAAAACCTGCGGCGGCTCCGGTGCAAAACCGGGCACTGAACCCGAAAAATGCCGATACTGCGGCGGCAGCGGCCAGGTCGTGCAGTCGACCGGTATCTTCTCCATGCAAACCACTTGCCCGTCATGCAAAGGCGCCGGTTCGACCATCAAGGATCCCTGCGTCGATTGCCGCGGCGGAGGATACGTAAAGGAGCAAGTCGAGCGAACCGTAAGCATTCCCGCAGGCGTCGACGATCAAACCCGTTTACGCCTCGCCGGCGAGGGAGAACCCAGCCCCGATGGCGGACCACCGGGTGACTGTTACTGTTTCATCTCGGTCAAAAAGCACCCACTTTTCGAACGCGACGGCCAGACATTGATTTGCCAAATGCCCATCAGCTACTCGCAAGCCGCCCTGGGCGCCACGCTCGAAGTCCCCACCCTCGACGGTCCCGAAGAATTGGTGATTGGCCGCGGCACGCAGTCGGGCGAAGTCTTCAGAATGTCGGGCCGCGGCATGCCCAGCCCGCGATACAAGGGACGTGGCGACCTGCTGGTTCAGATACACGTCGAAGTGGCCACAAAACTCACGCCCGAACATGAAGAGACTATACGTAAGCTGGCCGAACATGAAAAAGCACACGTGACGCCGAAACGGAAGAATTTTTTCGAGAAAATAAAGGAATGTTTTGTAACGCATGAGGAAGAGACTTAAGATTCCGGGCGACAGGATCGAGTGCCCTGTTCTCTGCGGTCCGGAAGATCAAATCATTCACAATATTCCGCGAAATCCCCAAAATAATAAAGTATGATTATATGGCGGCGTGAAGCGACCCGCCACGTCGCAACACTATGCCACGGAGGACAAAGGGTGTCGAAAAAAACCTCTAAAAAACACGGCCCGGACGATGAAAAGTCGCGACCCCAAACCGACGGCGCCGAACATCGTCCCAAAAACATGGCTGAAGAAAAAAATCATGATACACTGGCCGCCGATGCGGCCGCGGAAATCGACCGCGCGCTGGACGATAAAGCCGTAGAAGATGAAAAAGTCACCGACGAACTGCTCACCATCCGTGACGAGTTGGAAGAATCGAAAGACCGCGTGCTCCGCCTGGCGGCCGAACTGGAAAACTACCGAAAGCGGGTAGCCCGCCAACGCGAGGAAGAGCAACGCTACGCCAACTTGCAGTTGATCCGCGACCTGTTACCGGTTTTAGACAACATGCAACGGGCCATCGAAGCCGCCGAAAAGTCGGAGAATGACGGCGGGCTTCTGCAAGGATTCCAGATGGTGGTACAGCTGTTGCGGGATGTACTCAAGCAGTACCACTGCGAAGAAATCGAAGCCCTAAAGCAGCCCTTCGATCCGCATCTGCACGAGGCTGTAACACAGCAAATCTCCGACGAACACCCCGCCAACACCGTGCTGGCCGTGGTGCAGACAGGATACCGGCTCTACGATCGCGTGGTGCGGCCCAGCCAGGTAATAGTGTCAAAACCCCCAGAAGAATAGAGTCCACATATTATTCATAGGATGTTCCGAACATGCCAACCTACGACTACGTATGCGACGCCTGCCAGCACGGCTTCGAACTCTTCCAATCAATCAAGGCCGAACCTGAAACCAAGTGCCCCCAATGCGGCAAGAAAAAGCTGCGCCGCCTGATCGGCCCCGGAGCGGCCGTTATCTTCAAAGGCTCGGGCTTCTACCAGACCGACTACCGCAGCAAATCATACCAGAAAGGCGCGGAAGCGGACAAAAAAGCCGGCACCGAGTCAACTTCGTCGGACACTAAAAAAGATAAGAGCGAGTCAAAACAAACAGCAAAAGCCGATAAGCATTAAACCTATGAAAAAAGCGCTCTGTCCAACCTGCAATCGCGCTTTCGATCCGGAAAAATCGCAGTCCATGCCCTTCTGCAGCTTGCGTTGCCGCGAAGTAGATTTGGGTCGCTGGCTCGACGAGACCAACGCCATACCCGCCGACCCGGAAACAGCGGCCGAGGAAGAGCAAAGCGGGCAAGAAGAACGGTAAAGACGCTACAAACATAATAGCGCCGACTGGGCATCAGTAAATCAAAGCCTACAGTGCCATCTACGAGCGAAGTTCTCCACTTTCATCTTCAATACCGCTCGGTGTCTCCACACGCAAGCCGCGAAGAATCAAATCGATGGCGTACGCCGCCAGCGTAACCGGTGTGTCCTTGCTACCCTCGGGCAAAGCGTGACTGATCGCATGAACCAGGCTTCCGAAGAGCACGTTCGACATGACGATGAGCGTCTTGCGTATCTCAACCGGGCGGATCTCGCCAACGTCGACTGCCGCCTTCAGGATGTCGGACAACTCGTCGATTACGCTATTTTCGAATTGATAATGACTGTCCGGCTTGACGCTGCGAAACTCTGCCCGCTCCTGCACTAAAAGCTCGAGATACTCGGGAGTATCCCAGAAGAATTGTACGTATGCTATGCAGGCCGCTCGAACTTTCTTGATCGGTGATTGCTCCTGCTCTGTTGCCTTGACTAAACGCTCGGTCAAACGTTCACCGACGGTACCAGTACAGGCATAAAACAAGTCGAGCTTGTTGCCGAAGTAGCGGTACACGGTACCCTTGCCCACTCCCGCGGCGTTGGCGATAGTCTGCACGTCAGAGCGTGCAAAACCATCGGCGGCAAAGATCAAGATGGCCTGCTTCAAAATTTCATCGTGTTTGGCGGCATCATGATTACCGCACGAACTGACGTCACTAGTCATCCGAAGGCTCCAGTACGAATAGCGCGGCCCACAAGTGGGGTGGACGCGCACGTCCATCCCTGTATGCTACCCCTCTTGCGTGCTGGAGTCAAGAATAGATCCGCAAGGGTAAACATGCGGCAAAGCACAGGATCAATCGATTATTGATATTAGAACTAGACTTTTGCAAAATTGCGAGTCAAGGGCACATGTAAAAAAAGCTTTGCGAAGCGAAGGTTTCTTTTTACATTGTCTTGACTGACGCTAATTCATTGACAGATACATCTCTGCGACGTTTAGATATAATTTGCCGGCTGCGCCGCCAATTTATATCTAAGTGCTCTTGACTCGCAATTTTGCAAAAGTCCAGTTATAAGTGCGGAAAGCCAATACAGCGCAGCAATAGACGGGCACCACCATAAGGGGGTGCCCGCCTAGTCGCTGTGAAGAGTTCATGGTGCATTGCGAGCACTTCACTCAAAGAGCTTAATTCCTGCGTCGACGGATGAGCAAGGCCAAAGCGCCAAGTACCAGCATAGCCATAGTGGCCGGCTCGGGAACGACCGCCGAACTCGCGGAGAGCCCGACATTCGTACCGTAGTGACCGGCCAAGATACCCAGGTCGCTGACATCCACATTACCGTCGAAGTCGGCATCACCTTCGAACACCATCAAAGTGCCGGAAGTGTTGCCGTAGTTGCCAGCCAGGATACCCAGGTCGCTGACATCGACGTCGCCGTCCAGGTCGAAGTCGCCGG
>JAFGTN010000102.1 GCA_016934075.1 Pirellulales bacterium | reverse complement strand
ATCTAAAAGAAACCTTCGCTTCGCAAAGCTTTCTTTTAGATGTGCCCTTGACTCGCAATTTTGCAAAAGTCCAGTTAATACTCTGGTTTGCTCTATCATCGTCTGCGACACACCGTCGGAAAAACCGCGTTCGTCCTTTTGCGGTATTCGATGAACTCTTCGCCGAACTGTTTTTCCAAATACTCCTCTTCCAGATGAATTTGCATCCGCACGGCTATGTATAACGCCACGGGCGCGGCCAACATCAACCAGGAATTTGACAAGAGGGCAATACCCGGCAGCAGCAATAATATCCAATTGGCATAGAGCGGATTGCGGCACACGGCATACGGGCCGGTGGTCGCCAGGCGACCTTGGCTGTAGGCCCTTGTGATGGTCCGCCCGGATAAAACAAAGATGGGCACGGATGCAACAATCATGGTGATGCCCATCGCGGCCAATAGCGGGTATGGCAGGAAGTCTAATGAAAAAAGCTCCGGCCATAAATATGTGGCCGCTCCGGCGGCAACGGCAACTATGATAGCCGGTCCAACAAGCGCCGGTCCCACCCCCCAGATATTCATGGCTTTCATGATTGGCGATTCCGTATGTACTCACGAACTCGATCAGCCAAATCCTTCCCATAATGCAGTTCGGCCCATTTGAGCTTCACTTCTTGCTCTGAATCTTCCGGGTTGGCTTTGGCTATGGCCCGCATGGAAAGATCCTTGACCATGGCCGACATGGAAAATGCGCGCCACACGCGCTCGCTCACGGTAGCCTTGCGGAGCAGTTCGATCATTACCCTTTCGGCGTCGGGATGCGTGTCGGAAATCATAGCCGTATTATCCCCGAGGCATACCAATTTGACAAGCGGAGAAAAAACCGTAAAATTCGGGATTCCGAGATATTACGCATATTAAGCCGATGCGCAAGCGAGGGCGAGGAGCACAAACATATGGCTAAGAATTCACCACTCGTCGAAATAACCGACCTAGACCGGCACATCTGGAACGAGGAACTCGACGAGTTCGTGCCGCGGGATGTTTTCGACATCCACACGCACGTGTACCTTTGGGAGTTTAACACCGATCCGGACCGCGACTCCGGACCATGTGCCGCTTTCGCCCGCGACCTTTTTCCCAAGGCCGACTTCGAGGCGTTGCAAACGGTCGACGGCCTGCTAATGCCGGGCCGCCGCGTCAGCCGTCTTTCATTCCCCTTTCCTTTTTGGCCGTACTGCGATTTTGAAGCATCCAACCATTGGGCATCCGAACAAGCACAAGCTGATCCCGAGTCGGCCGGATTGATGGTAGTTCATCCATCGATGACGGCCGAAGATGTCGAAGCGGAACTGGATCGCCATGGGCTGCTTGGTTTCAAGCCATATCGATTTTATTCGGTCACCGGCGACGCGGTACAATGCCGCATAACCGACTTCCTGCCCCAGCATCAACTGGCCGTGGCCAACCGTCGCGGCTTGATTGTGATGCTACACATGGCCCGCCGCGAGGGCATTGCCGACGACCGGAATCTCGAAGACCTGGCGCGTCTCACGGCCGAGTATCCCGATATCAAATGGATCCTGGCCCATTGTGCCCGCAGCTATTCCTGCTGGGCCTTGGAACGCGCGGCCGGTCGGCTGCGCCAAATCTCCAACCTCTGGTACGACACCTCTTCGGTGTGCGAGTCGGACGCCATCGAGGCGCTGTTCGAAATTGTGGGCCCCGAGCGGGTCATGTACGGCAGCGACGACCTGCCCGTCGGCGCCGGTCGCGGCAAATACATCACTTTCGGCCGAGCCTGGGGCTACATCTCGCCCACCAATCACAACATCAGCCTGGAGCACTGCGACGGTCGCATGACGTTTGTCCGCTACGAACAACTCCGAGCCATGCGCTGCGCAGCCAGACGGGTCGGGCTAGGGCGGGAACAAATCGAAGACCTATTTTGCAACACGGCCAGGAATTTGGTGAGGTCGGTTCGCGGATCGTAGTGTGCTGATTTTTTACCGTTCTCCCAGCATTCGCTCGATCAGTTTTCGCGGCGCGCCGATATCCACCACGTGAACCTGACCGACAAACGGCTCGGCCTGGGGCATTATCAGCCCCGTTTTGGCTGCGGCAAATGTGCAAGTGATTTTTGCGCGAACGGTTTGCGAGGCCGGCCTGCCCGTGTCGCACTCCAAACCGCTGGGCAGGTCCACGGCCAGCACGGGTTTGGCGGAAGCGTTGATCCGTTCGATAACCGTATCGAACGGTGCCCGGGGCTCGCCGCGAGCCCCGGTGCCCAACAGGGCGTCGACGAGCCACGCCGCGGTCGCGAATTCATTATCTAGCCGTGCCAGATCAAAATCATGGCCGTAAACCGTTATGGGCACGTCTGTCTTTTGCAGGATTTTGAAATTCGCGGCCGCATCGCCCCGCAGCTCGTCGAGCTTGGCCCAGGCCAGTACACGAACGTCATAGCCGCGCAAGTCCAGATGTCGGGCCATCACAAATCCATCACCCGCGTTGTTGCCTCGGCCGCAACAAATCACCACGGGGCCATCGATCTCTTCGCGGCAAAGCACGTCCACAGCACCTCTCCCGGCGTTTTCCATCAGCACCAGTCCCATCATGCCATATTCTTCCATGGCCAAGCGATCCAGACGCCGTGATTGTTCACCTGTTAGCGTAGCAAAAGTCATTTTCATGCTCCTTCTGGACTTTTGTAAAATTGCGAGTCAAGGACACATATGAAGGGAAGCTTTGCGAAGCGAAGGTTTCTTTTACATTGTCTTGACTGACACT
>JAFGTN010000101.1 GCA_016934075.1 Pirellulales bacterium | reverse complement strand
CGACCAACTCGCGAATGGCCGCCACATTGGAAGGCTTCTGCGGATCGGGCACTTGCGTATAAGTGATCGGTTTGCCCTTGCCCACATTGCCCAACATCGCGTTGATGCGATGCACGGCCGCATGAGCCTCCGGCGGTTGAACTTCGCCGATGCATACCGCGCTTCGGCTAAGGTGGTTTTTATCGAGTAAATCTCCGGCAACCACTTGGACAAACTTTTGCACGGGGTCGGATGATTCATCATGGCTGGACTTGCCGGCTGCCGTCAACTCGTGTTCCAGCATGGACACAAACGCCGGGATATGCAACGACTGTAGCGGTAGTCGGTGATCGGCCGCGGCTCCGGTCAGGGAAACACCGCTTTCGACCACATACAGGCGATTCATCGGTTCCGCTTGCGGATCCCGACCTATGGCAAAATCGCGGGCATGCCTCACGGACGCCGGATGCGAGCCCAGCAAGTCAGCGTCAAGACATAGGATTACCCTAGCCTTGTCCAATGCCAAATGTGTGCGCAACGGTCGACCAAATGCCAAGCGAGCACCCTCACGCTCATTATCGTCGCCCAGCGGCTCGTAATCATACCATCGGGCTTTTGGCAACGCCTTCAACAATCTTGCCCGCAAGGCAGCCAGAGTGGGCGAACTATCGGGCTCGGACAAGATACGGAAACCGGCCCCGCCCGATTTCTTCAACTCGGCCAACGGCTTTGTGCAAATTGCCAAGAATTCTTCCCAGGTCTTTTTCTTGAAAGCTTTTCCTTCTTCCACTCTTACACTGTCGTTGCGATCGGGATCATAGAGTTCCAGCAACGCGGCCTGAGCAATCGCGTCGGTCGCGCCCAGGCTATACGGATGCCGCGGGTTGCCCTCGATCTTGATGGGCCGTCCGTCTACACAAGTCACTTCCAGGCCGGTCGCCGTGGAGCTCAAGGGCATGGCCGTGCAAAATCGCCTGGTCTTGCCCGGTGTGTACCCCTCGGGCCGCTTGGCCATGGGTAGAATATCCTGCTTCTCCCAACGGCAACCGTTGGCGGCGGCCAACACCAATGAGGCTCCCATCACTTGCAACCATCGACGGCGGTTGATCCCGTCTGGATCGGCCTTGGCGGGAAACTCCGATTCGAGAAACGCGCGGAATCGTGGCGTGTCGGCCAGCTCGTCCAGGCTGTGCCACCAAAGCGGTTCTTCACGTTGTTTCTCTAACGATGACATGTTGAACAATCCGTGGAAGGTGAAATATTATTTTTTTCCATAAGCTCACGGCCCAATTCACGCGCATCTTTGTCTGGGAACCAGTCCAAATCGGTAACGTACTCAACCGGACGCAGATATGGTGCCGGATCGCGATGACATTCCAGGCACCACCCCATGCTCAGCGTCTTGGCCTGATAGACCTGCTCCATGGTGTCCACGCGACCGTGGCAAGACACGCAACTGACACCTTGACCCACGTGTGCCTGGTGGTCGAAATAGACATAGTCGGGCAAGTCGTGCACGCGCACCCAGGGAACCGGCTTGCCGCTCTCGATGCTCTTGCGAACCGGTTCAAGCTCCCTCTTATCCCAAGCGATTGCCTCGTGACAGTTCATGCAAACCGATGTGGGCGGCACAGCGGCAAAGGCGGACGTTTCCACGGTAGTGTGGCAATAGCGGCAATCGAGACCCATCTGTCCCGCATGAACCTGATGGGAATAAGGCACGGGTTGGAGAGGCGAATAGCCCACGTCCGTGGTCCGAGGAGATCCGCCCGCATATAGAATAAAAATCATATATACCGGGATGCCTAACAGAAAGACACCGGCAAAAGGTCTGATTCGATTAATCCACTGCGGAAACGGAGGCTGAATTGCTGCCAATTGATCCCCCTCCTAAGAGCTCATCCGTACCAATATATTGACCAACCGGCAGATATTCCCGCAGCGGTCGACATGGAGGTTACTGTCTGGAGTAAGCTTAGCGAGAAAATCGTCGCGGGCAATAGTTTAGAGTTCAGATTTATTAGGCATAAGAAGGATTATAAGACAGCAAAAGAGCCTCGCACTAATGGTAAGTGTGATAATGTGGATTATGCTACGTGCTATAAAGTCGTTTCAGAAAAGCCATATCCGGTACGGAAATTCTTAGAAATATTTTTTGCTCTATTATTTGAAAACACAGTATCAAAATGCATTATATTGTTGCCCTGGTTACAGCCATCCGAGACACGTGGTACCAAAAGGGCGTAACAAGGATCACTTTCTGCGGAACTCCGAAACGAATATGATTCATGATAGGGCATATTGATATAGGCAAACGCTCCTGACAAGTCTACGGGTTGCCAATAGTACGCGGGATAGGATAATGCTATCTACATAGAAAAAACCTACCCCCACTAGACGAGGGGGAACAGTAATGCTAAAATAATAACTAGCTTGAGCCTGGATCGCTCGCTAAGCATGAAAATGTGGATATACAGGTGAAGCACCTTTTCAAGTTTCCGACTAGTCAGCCGGGTAAGGAGTCGTGAAAATGCGACGTTGTTTTACAGTACTGAAACGTGAGAGCCGTCTGCGCCCGAAAGGTTTCACGCTCGTTGAACTTCTAGTAGTGATTGCCATTATCGGCATCTTGATCGCGCTCCTATTGCCGGCTGTGCAAGCTGCGCGAGAGGCAGCCAGACGCGCACAATGCGCCAACAGAATCAAGCAAGTCGGTCTGGCAACGCACAACCTCCACGAGGCGCGCGGCGTTATGCCGCCATTGTGCGCTCCTTGTGCCAAAAATACAGAACCTAAATGCTTCACATCCGACAAATCTGCTTACGGCTATCACAATTACACCATGTTCCATTTCTTGCTGCCATACATGGAGCGGCAGGATATTTTCGATAAAGTCACACCCAATGGATACGGAGGAGGCGCATACTACGAAGTGATACCCGGTCTGTTGTGTCCGAGCGATCCTTCGATCAAAGACGGAAAGAACACGACTGCTTATGGCGGCGCCAAAAACTGGGGCGCGAGTTGTTTTGCCGGCAACAACTATGTATTCGGCGATCCACCCCGTAATTCGACCATCGGCGAGGCCGTCTTGCCCAAATCCGTGCCAGACGGTACCTCCAAGACGGTATTCTTTGCCGAAATATACGGCACCTGCGGCAGCGGCGGCGATCCGGACTATTTGTGGGGAAGCCTCTGGGCCGACGCGAACTCAATCTGGCGTCCCGGTTTCAATCTGGGAACCAACAAGGGAGGGAATACCGTCAGCAACTATCCAGCCGCGCCGATGTTCCAAGTCGCGCCGCACTTTGTCAATTCCTGCATCCCCGATAGAGTACAAGGTGCGCATCCCGGCGGCATACAAACATGCCTGGGAGACGGCAGCGTGCATTTCCTGG
>JAFGTN010000100.1 GCA_016934075.1 Pirellulales bacterium | reverse complement strand
CGCGGAATGAAGGGCAACACGGCCAAACGCCGCTCGTCGATCAAACAGGCACGCGAGCTGTTCGAGTTCGTCGGCCGTTTTCCGGGCGACTATCAGCGTCCGGCCCAGGCAAAGTTGGCCGATCCGCTCTTCGGCGCTAAAAAGCCGGCCGAAGACGGCGAACCGGCCGACTTCACCGCCGCTCGCGAACGAGGCAAGGCGGCCCTGGACCGCATGCAGGCGCTGGAAACACAAGACAAGCTCGATATGTCGGCCGGCAAGACCGAGAATCACGAAAAAAATCTCAAGGAAATCGCCCAACTGCAAGCCGAGGCGATCAAATATTACCAGATGGCGCTGACGATGATCGGCCCCAAAACTTCGATCGACGACATCAACGTGGTGCGCTATTACCTTTCGTATTTGTACTGGATCGACAACGACATCTATCGGGCGGCCGTTTTGGGGGAATTTCTGGCCACGCGATATCCCGATTCGGTGGGCGCGCGGCAGGGCGCCAAGATCGCCATGGCGGCCTACGCCAAATTGTTCAACGAGGCTGAAACCGACTCGTCGGAGCGGGAGTTCGCCAACCGCCGCATGGTCAAGGTGGCCGACTATATCACGCGTCGCTGGTCGGACGGCCCCGAGGCGGGCGACGCCTGGATGATGCTCTTGCGCACCGCCGTGGTGGGCGGCAAGCTTGACGAAGCGAAAAAATTCCTGGAAAAAATCCCACCCGATTCCAGCCGCCGCGGCGAGGCCGAACTGATGGTGGGTCGCGCATACTGGTCCGATTACCTCCGCAATTTGCGGCTGGAAGAAGACGCCAGAGCACCGGCCGAGGAAATGGCCAAAAACATTGAACAGGCCAAGGCGTTGCTGACCTCGGGCATCAAAAAATCACAAAGCAATGATATCGATGCGTCGCTGTTCGCCGCCAATTTGTCGCTGGCGCAAATCTACCTTCGCGACGGCAAACCGGCCGAAGCCGTGAAGGTTCTAGATCACCCGACATTCGGCGCGCACACACTCGTGAATAAAAAGCATCCGTCCTCGCAAAAGCCGGGTTACGATCTAGAGACATACAAGACGGCTTTGCGTGCCTACGTGGCCTCGCGCGAGTTGGAGAAGGCCGAAAAGACGATGGACGTCTTGGAAAAAGCGGTCGCCGCCGAAGGCGACGCCGAAGCCGCATCGAAACTGACTCAGATCTACATCAGCCTGGGCCGCGAACTGCAAGAGCTTCTCGAGGGTCTGCGTACTCAGAAGAAAACCGAAGAAATGACGACCGTTTCCGGAGGATTCGAGCTGTTTCTGGACCGTATCTCCAAGCGCGAGCAAGGCAATACTTTTAATTCGCTCAACTGGGTGGCCGAAACTTTCTTCGGCATGGGCAAAGGCTTCGATCCGGGCGGTCAAACCTTACCGCCGGAAGCCGAAAAATATTACCAGAAGGCTGCCGAAACTTATCGCGCTATTCTGAAAAAGTGCAAGGAAGACCCCGGCTTCGCGCCCAAGACCGACGTGGTCTACGGCATCCGCGTGCGTCTGGCTGAATGTCTCTTGCGACTGGGACAATACGAGACGGCTATGAAGTACCTGGTCAGTGTTCTGGTGAAAAAGAACATGATGGTCGACGCCCAGGTGCAAGCCGCCCACACCTACCAGGCCTGGGCCGGCACACCGGGCAATTCCGACAAGTATCTCAAAGCCATCAAGGGCGGCTACCGCTCCAAAAAAACCAATTCGGACGTGGTTTGGGGATGGATGAAAATTTCCAGGATGGTAGCCTCGTCGAAAGAACACACCAACGTCTTCCACGAAGCACGCTACAACCTGGCTGTTTGCCAAATGGAAGCCGCCCTAAAGTTGCAGGGCCAAAAGAGAAAAGACGGCCTGGAAGAGGCTGAGAAAAGCATAACACGGATTCAACTGCTCTACCCGAAAATGGGTGGTGAAGAGTGGCGAGCGAAGTACGATTCGCTCTTGAAGAAGATTCAACAATTGCAGGGCAAGCCGGATACCGGGTTGAAATAAACGAATACCAGGAAGAAGAGTTAGAGGGCAGAGGGCAGAATAAAGATAGCCGATACTGAAAATCGGGAAAATATGAAATACACTGAGGAGATAACCATGAGGCATATATCGGTCGCAACCGTATTGGCCCTATGTCTGGGAATTTGCACGACGGTCTTCGGGCTCGACAACGTTAAGCTGATAGGCGGAAAAACGGCCTCCGGCGAGATCACCGGTACGACCAGCCAGGAAGTTACGATCAAGTCCCACGGCGGTACCAAAACAGTGCCTGTCAACCAGATCGTCTCGGTCAGTCTCGACGATTCGCCCAGCCCGCTTACCTTGGCGCGGATGGCCGCCAACAACGGCCGTTATGAAGACGCCCTCAAGGCGATGGAGAAGATTAAGCCCGAGGAAGTCAAGCGCGACCTGGTTAAGCAGGATATCGATTTCTATAAGGCCTATTGCACGGCCCAGTTGGCGCTGGCCGGCTCCGGCGAGGTCAAGACTGCCGGCCAGATGCTCAACTCGTTTGCCCGGGCCAATCCCAACAGCTATCACTGGCTCAAGGCCAACGAAGTGCTTGGAGATCTGCTGGTGGCCAGTAAGAAGTTCTCCACAGCCGCCACATTTTACGACAAGCTGGCGAAAACGCCCTGGCCCGACTATCAAATGAAGGCCCAGGTCGCCATCGGCCGTGCACAACTTGCCGAAGGTAAGCCGAACGAGGCCTTGAAGGCTTTTGATAGTGTGCTGGCCTCTCAGGACACCAGTGTCGCAGCCGAGGCACAGAAATTGTACGCCAGACTTGGTAAGGCACTTTGCCTGGCGCAACAGAACAAATCGGACGAGGCAGTGAAACTGATAGACGAGATCATCATGTCAGCCGACCCGGAGCAGAAACAGCTTCTGGCCCGCGCCTATAATGCCAAGGGCACGGCCTTGCGGAAGGCGGGCAAGCCAAACGACGCGCTGCTGGCCTTCCTTCATGTAGATGTGCTTTACTTCTCCTCGCCCGAAGATCATGCCGAGGCCCTGGCCAACCTGGCCGAGCTGTGGGGCGAGGTCCACAAGCCGCAACGAGCCATGCAGGCAAAGCAGACGTTAAAACAAAGATACAAGAATAGCCGCTGGGCCACCCAATAGGGGGTGGAAAATCAACTATAGAAGGCAGTTACGACCACAAGAAGCCTATTATTGATCTGTGAGCCGGGTACACTGATGGGGTGGTGGAGGATAGATGACAGAGGACAGAGGACAGAAAGTAGGGGTCGAGTTAGAATATGCAAGCGGTTGGGCTAACTAGCTCGGTATATTTATTAGTTTTTAAGAATTAACTGGACTTTTGCAAAATTGCGAGTCAAGGGCACATGTAAAAGAAAGCTTTGCGAAGCTAAGGTTTCTTTTACATTGTCTTGACTGACACTAATTCATTGGCAGATAACAAGTTACCATTCGGCGACGTTTAGACATAAATTGCCGGCTGCGCCGCCAATTTATATCTAAGTGCCCTTGACTCGCAATTTTGCAAAAGTCCAGTTAATTCTACGACCGACGAAGCTCCCAATTCGATGACAGGAGAAGCTGATGTACATGATGAGTATACTCGTGCTTGCTCTGGTCGCTGCCGGTTCCAAGGACGTGGCATCGATGGTCGAAGTGGACTGGATCCGCCAAACCGAGGCTATGCACTCCTTCCTCCAAGGTTCACAGCGCGACGCACTCGTTACCACCCGCTCGGATGCGGCTGGCGCGGTTGACGGTGTCAAGAACGGAAAGTACGCCTTCCATACCGGACACGAACCAAATCCCTGGTGGCAGGTCGATCTGGGAAAAATAGAACCGCTAGGGCGGGTGGTGGTCTACAACCGGCTCGACTACGCCCCCGGATTGCACAATGCCGACACGCTGATTCTCTTGACATCGGATGACGGGAAGAAGTGGACCCAGCGCTACGACAACCGGGGCAAATACTTTGGCGGAATTTCCGGCGCGAAACCGCTGAAAGTGATCTTCCGGCCGGGCGAAGTAAAGGCTCGCTTCGTGCGGCTGCAGATTCCCAGTGCCAAACCGATTTTCTTCCATCTAGACGAAGTGGAAATCTATGGTCCCACCGACCAAAGCAAGAACCTGGCCCTGCATAAACCGGCCGATCAGAGCAGCCTCAGCGTTTGGTCGACTTCGAAGCTCGTTGCCCCGAAAGTAGCTAAGCCCATCCCGCTTCACATCGACGACGTTATCCGACGAGGCCGATTGTTGGCCGCCGATCTCAAAGCCGCCGGAGTAGACACGGCTCCTTTCGAACGCGAACTGGATGACATGGCCGCACAACTTGCCAAAGCCTCGACGCCGCTCACAGAAGAAACACGGCGGCACCTCTATTTCGCCGCCCGTCGAACAGTGCGAAAACTGGCCTTCGCGAATCCCCTTCTGCAATTCGATCGGTTGTTCTTCGTCAAACGCTTCACGCAGCAGACCTATCCCGACATCTGTCTCAACCACATGCCCTGGGTCTCGCGACCGGGTGGAGATTTGTGCGTGCTCGAAGGGCCGTTTTCAGATACGGAATCGAAATGGCCGGTTCGCAATATCATTGCCGGCCAACTCGGCCCCGGTCATGTCCATGGCATGGACCTTTGGTGGGACGCCGATCGCGTGGTCTTCGGTTACGCTCGTAAGAAGACATGGGATCCGCCCATTCTGCCCTGGCCGCCGGCTCCCTTGACCTGCCGCAACAACGTCCACGACGTCTTGCGGAAAACCATCGAACCGACACACATCTTCCAGATTAACATCGACGGCTCCGGCCTTCGCCAATTAACCGACCATCACTATTGGAGCGACCTCGACCCCACGTATCTCCCCGACGGCAAAATAGCCTTCGTCTCCGAGCGCTGCGGTTATAGTTTACAGTGCAACCACGATCCGCGGCTCGACGAGACATCATGCAATCTTTTCGTTATGAATCCCGACGGCTCATCTATCCGGCGCTTGAGCGCCAACAAGGACGGCGACTACCTGCCGCATTGCCTCGACGATGGCACCATCGGCTACACCCGCTGGGAATATCAGGAACGCAACCTCACACAAATCCAATCACTCTGGTTCATTCGGCCAGACGGTACCTGGGCTGATGCACTCTATAAACAACACATGAACAACCCCTGGGCGTTGGAGGATGTGCGTTCGATCCCTAATACCCCGGGACGAAAATTCGTGGCTATCGCCGCCGGCCACCACACGCTGGCGGCGGGACCGGTTGTGCTCATCAACGCCGCGGCCGGACTCAACAATCCCGACGGATTGCGGATCGTCACGCACGGCGTTACTCCGCCGGAAGGCGGAATGTCGGGCACGCCTGTCATCCAAGGTGGTGTTTGCGACGACGGTGGTCACTACATGACCCCTTGGCCGCTTTCCGACAAATACTTTCTCGTTTCCTACAGCTACCTCAACACCTGGCCCAAGGGCGCACCCGAATACTATCGCGGCTTGGACGAAAAGGGATATGCCCTGTATCTTATCGATGTGTTCGGCAACAAGGAACTGATCTACCGCGATCCGGAAATCTCCTGTTTCATGCCCATTCCCTTGCGACCGCGCACCCGTCCGCCCATCATTACCGATTCGACCGATCCGGCCAAGACCTATGCCGTCTGCACGCTCAGCGATGCGGCCTTGGGATGCGAAGACATCGATCCCGAACGTGTCCGCTATCTGAGAATCTCGCATCGCTTGCCCTGGCCGTATTCCGAGAAGACGGGCGGCATGCGCTACGAGCAAGTTGCCTTGAGCCAGGGATTAAATTGGACACCGGTGCAAGTCCTGGGAACGGTGCCCGTGGAGTCCGATGGCAGCGCACACTTCCGCGTGCCCGTCGACAAGCCGGTCTACTTCCAACTGCTCGACGAAAATTTCATGGAACTTCGCCGTATGCGGTCCTTCATCAGTTTTCAGCCGGGCGAGGTTCGCGGTTGCGTTGGCTGCCATGAATCCAGGGCCGCGGCCCCGCCCCCGAAAACGGGCCTGCTGGCCTTGCAGCGCGAACCGTCGATTCCCCAGCCGCCGCCCTGGG
>JAFGTN010000099.1 GCA_016934075.1 Pirellulales bacterium | reverse complement strand
GATGGTTGTGGCCACGATCTTGTCGCCTGCTGCGTCGAGTGTGCCCTCGAGAGCGGCTTCACGGTTGGGTGTGTCGACATCGGGCTTACTCATGCGGGCATAGATTGCCGCGGCCGCGTCTGCCATGCCCGCCTTGGCCAGACTGTCGGCACAGCGTAGATAGGCAATTGCCAATCGGTGCGGTATGGGCTTGCCGGCTTGGGTGACCTTTTTTGCGACCACTTCGGTGGCGGCCGGTCCGCCGATGTTGGCCAATGCACGAAGGGCCGCATCAACCACCTCGGCGTTCTTACCGTCGGCCAACTCTTTGAGCGTGTCGATCGAAGCCGTATCCTTTCGTGTGGCCACCGAATTGATCAGTCCCAATAGTAATTTGCCATCGTGTTTTTTCAGCCCGTCGCGGAGCACGGCCAGCGACTTCTCGCCGCGGATCTTTTCCAGTGTCGTGCGAGCCATTTCCGCAGTCTTGGCATCGTCCAGCATTTTAGCCAGCAGCGGTACCTGATCCGACGTGCCCAGAACTTGCAATTGATAGCAAATGAACTGTTTGGCCGGCAAAGTGGTTTTTGTGTCGGCTAACATGGTCATCAGCCGCTGGGTGCAGACCTGGCGTTTCTCGGCGTCGTTCATCGCACCGATCAGTTCACGTTCGATGTCCAAAAGCGGTTTAAAGTCCTGCCCATACTGGTAAGCCGCCAGAGCTTGCCAATCCGCATCCGTAGCCGCCCGGGCAGTGGCCATGCAACCTAATGCAACAGTCGACAATAAAGCTATGCGAAGTATGTAGTTCATGGTTTATCCTTTGATTTATAATTGTAAGACACGAACACGTATTGGGGAATTGAGTTATCAGTTTTCAGTTGTCAGTTATGAAACATAAGACTTAAGACTTCGGACATCATACTTCAGATTTGAACATTGAACATTGTGCATTCTTAATTCACTCCTCATTCTGATTTCGACATTCTTCATTTCTGCCCTCCGCCCTCTGTCCTCTATCCAAACTACATCGTCCAGGGACTCCGCAAAGGCCTCAACAGCATATTGTTGGCTTCGTCGTCACCAATGAAGCGACCGGCGGCCGGATCCCATTTAAGTTTGCGGTTCAGCCGCAAAGTGATGTCGGCAACGTTGCCCAACGTGCTGGCCGCGTGTCCGGCCTCGACCGGTGAGACGGGGTCTTGGCGTGTGCGTACGCATTCAAGGAAGTCGGCCGTGTGCGACGTGTAACCGTAGCGGTCGCCCCAGTCGGGGCTGGCATGAAGGTGTATTTCGTCGGGTTTCATCTTCACCGACAAGAGCGAGGCGGGCTCGGCCCAGATGCCTTTGCGGTTGACGTGTACCCAGCCCTTGTCGCCTTCGAATTGGCAGCCTTGCTTGTTGGGGTTGTCGCTGTTGGTGAAAATCATCTTCAGACCGCTGGCGTAGCGGTATTCCATTTGCCATTTGATCCAGGTATCGGTCATGCCGCCCTCGGGAATTTCGCCCGTGCCGTCGATCTCGAATGGTTTTTCGAAAATTTCGGGACAGCCCCAGCCGGCTATATCCAGATGGTGCACGCCCCAGTTGGTGATGAAACCGGCGCAGTAATGAGAGATCATGTACATCGCCAGCCACTCGCAACGTTTTTTATCGAAAGGTATCATCGGCGCCGGACCGGTCCACATGTCGTAGTCGAAACCGGCCGGTGGATCGCAAGGCGGCTCGACTTCATACGCCCGACCGCCGGGCGCGCCTACGCGAACAGTGTGGACCTTGCCCAGGTACCCGTTGCGGGCCAACTCGCAGGCGTGTCGGAAATCGGGACAACTGCGTTGCTGCGTGCCTGTCTGGAATACGCGGCCATAGTTTCGCACGGTCTTGCAAACCGCCTCGCCCTGGCCGATCCAGCGGGTGAGCGGTTTCTCACCGTACATGTCCTTGCCGGCCTCCAGGGCCATGGTGTAAAGTACGCCGTGCCAGTGGTCGGGAATCGTGCCCCAAACGGTGTCGATGTCGGCGCGGGCCAGTACGTCGCGGAAGTCGTGATAAGCGTCGACGGCTTTATAAGTGGCCTTGTTTTCGCGTTTGGCATATTTCGCGTTTATTTGTTCATGTGCCATTTTCCGCCGCTTCTCTCGCGGATCAGCGATGGCCACAACCTGAGCTTCGGGCAGTGGATAAAGGGCCCTGAGGGAACTGTTGCCGCGGTTGCCCACTCCCATCATTCCGATTGTGATCCGTTCGCTCGGCGCCATCGCGCCGTTCTTGCCCATGGCTGTGGCTGAGATGATCGAAGGCGCAGCCACCGCCGCCGTTGCGGCTGTTAAAAAACGGCGACGCGATTGGTTAAGAGATTTATTCATGGTTGGTTCTCTTATATCAGGTATTTGGTGTGAGTTTTCAGTTATTAGTTTTCAGACTTCATATTTCGTATTTGATCATTGAACATTGATCATTGGACCTTGGTCATTCAATCAGCAATTCCTCATTCTTATTTCGACATTCGTCATTTTTGCCCTATGCCCTCTGATAATAACAAATCCTCGCAAGCTCAACGGTTGATTTTTCCGTCAACTTGCTTGAAGAATTTAACACACTCGCCAATCTCGGGCACAAGATTCTCGGAGTGATATTCGTACTCGATCCCGAAAATTGCGGGCTCCAGCCCCTGGCGTTTAACCTCTTCGAGGGCCATTTCGATTTCGCCTTTGCCGGTGCCCCAAGGTACGTCGTGTGCTTTGCGCACCTTGAACTGGTTGAGGTCTTTAACGTGCAGGCTGAGGATTCGCCCCTGCAGCATGCAAAGACCGTCGACAGGCTTTATGCCCGACCGCTGCCAGTGGCCCAGGTCCGGACAAGCGCCGATGCGCCGACTGCGTCCTTTGCAAGCCTTGAGAACTGTTCGCGGATGCCAATAGCGCGACGGGGCGGGGTGGTTGTGTAAAGCCAAGTTGATTTTGTACTCATCGCAAAACTTCTCGATCGTGTCGAGATGACTCTCGGGCGGCTCCGCGACTATTGTACCGATCCCGAGTTTGTGGACGAACTCGAACACCTCGCGACAACCGGCCTCGTCGTTTGGCACTTTACCGATGTATATACTTTTCATCCGCACACCGGCGTCTTCGAGTTTGCGGAGCACTTTGGCGATCTTTTCATCGGATAGCTTGCGGACTAAACCCTCGGGAGAATCATTGCTGATGCGGTGCCCCTCGAAAGGCTCGATGTATTTCATCCCCAGGGCCTTGGTCTTATCGACCGCTTCGAAGAAGGTAAACTTGCGGAAAGCATACGATGTGGGCCCCAGCCGCCAATCGAGTTTGTTTGTATTGTTTCCATTATCAACGCTTGTTGCTTGATCGCTGCCCATCGCGAAAGAACCAACGGCAAGTATGTACGGCAAAAGGAAAAGAGCAATATAACGCCTTTTCATCAGAGTGGCCTTTCTCGGGTGGGGACGACAGGCTGGATTTCGAGGTAGGAGCGGCCGCGGAGTTGAGTCCTCGGCATCTTCCATCCATTATAACCGTTTCTGGGCCTTGAAAAGGTTAATATATCGCAAAACGGTTATAATATCTGGTAAATCGTCGCGGAATTGGCTATATTTTGGAAATGGCTGGGATTTGCCATGGTCATACTAACCCGAAGCGCAAGCGAGGGACGCAACGGATGACTTTGTTTCCACGCCCCCCCGCTTGCGCTTCGGATTAGTATGTCTCACGTGAAAACACTGACTCTTGGATAATCTCGGGCAATCCATCCTTACTCACAAAGAGGCTTCACATGGCTAAAACTTGGCAGGTCGCCTTGATAATGAAATCGTCGCAACGTTACGACCGTCGCATCGTACGAGGTGTGGCGGCGCGGGTTCACGAGACGGGTAATTGGAGTCTGTATGTAGAAGAGGATCCCGAGCTTCGAATCCCCGAGTTGAAGGATTGGCACTGGGATGGCATTATTGCAGACTTCGATGACCGTAAAACGGCCGATACTGTGCTCGACTTGAAAATTCCCATCGTAGGCATAGGCGGAGGATATGGTTGGTATGACGACGACTCGGATATCCCTTACGTATCGACCGATAACCGTGCCATAGGAAATCTGGGCGCCGAACACCTGCTGGAGCGAGGTTTTACCAGATTTGCGTATTGCGGTTTTCCGCGTACGCGAGTCAACGGATGGTCGATGGCGAGGGGCCAGGCTTTCCGCCGGCGGATCGAAGAGGCCGGTTTTGCTTGTTCCGTGTTCACCGGTAAAAAACGGTCCGCTCGTCAATGGGGCAAACTGCAAAGCGAACTTTCCGAATGGTTGGTTTCACTGGAAAAGCCTATCGGCCTGATGACATGCAACGATATTCGAGCCCGCCATGTGTTGGAGGCCTGCCGAAATCTGGGCATTCGCGTGCCCGACGATATGGCCGTAATCGGCGTCGATAACGATGAGGTGATGTGCGAGTTGACCAATCCGCCTCTCACCAGCATTGAGCAGGGCTCTCGGCAGATCGGCTACGAAGCCGCCCTGCTGCTCGAAAAGCTTATGGACAAAAAGAAGATTCCGCGCGAGCGGATTCTGCTGGAACCGGAAAATATCGTCGTTCGCCAGTCAACGGATATTCTGGCCATCGAAGATGATACGGTTGCCCGAGCAGTGGCCTATATACGCGAACACGCCTGCGATCCAATACAGATTTCCGATGTTCTGCGGCAGGTCGATATTTCGCGGTCGACACTGGATAAACAATTCCGGGCAGTCCTTGGCCGCACGGTTCACGCCGAGATGCAACGCGTCAAGATCGAAGAGGCCAAGCGGTTGTTGACCACCACCGACATGCCGGTCAAGCACATCTCACCGCGTTGCGGCTTCGAGTACCTGCAGTATTTTACAACCGTTTTCCGCCAGTATACGGGCCGCACGCCGGCCGAGTATCGACGGGGATCCAGGGCCT
>JAFGTN010000098.1 GCA_016934075.1 Pirellulales bacterium | reverse complement strand
GGCAATCGGTGATTTCTAATCAATATGGAAAGGCCGAACATGAATCGCACTTTTCTTCTTGCTTTGATACTTTCTTTGATGACTCTGGCCAGCCAAGGGCTGGGCCAGACGAGCAAGGGAACTCGTTGGGCTATTCTCATCGGCGTGAACGATTACGCGTCGTTAGAGGATCTCAAATACTGCAGCCGCGACATGCAGGCATTGAAGAATCAATTGGTGGATGCTGGATTTGATTCGGATCAGGTGTTTCTGGTTCATGATAGTGCCGAGGATAAGAAATTCTTGCCGTTCAAATCGAACATTGAGCAACAACTGAATATAATCCTGGGTTTTGCCGAAGACGACGACATGGTCGTGGTGGCCTTCAGCGGGCATGGAATGCACTTCGATGGGCGAACCTACCTGTGTCCGACGAATGCGGACCCGGAACGTCCGGATACGCTTCTGCCACTGGACGATGTATATGGAAAACTGAAGTCGTGCAGGGCAAACTTGCGGCTGATGATCGTCGATGCCTGCCGCAACGACCCGCGGCCCGCGGGGCGCAAGAGTGGAACCCCAAAACAAGATCTGACCAGGCTGGGCGAAGCGCTCAAAAAGCCACCCCAGGGCATTGTACTATTGGCCAGTTGCGCACCGGGTGAGATTTCTTACGAATCGAAAGACTTCGGACGGGGAGTGTTTATGAACTATCTTCTCGAGGCCGTGAGCGGAAAGGCGGACGAGAATGGTGATTCGGTTGTATCTATTGGCGAGGCAGCGCAATATGCTGGATGCAAGACAAAAATCTATGTTGCGCGTGAGTTTTTCACTTCGCAACGCCCATTTCTGACGGGCGATCTGAGCACGGACGTCTTGGCGTATTCGTTGGTTCCTCGCGTGAGGCCGCCAGCCCTACCGGGCCTGAAAGCGGAGATTAGCAATTCCATAGGGATGCGGCTCAAGTTGATTCCGGCGGGCGAGTTTATGATGGGCTCGCCGGAGTCGGAAGAGGACCGAGATAGTGACGAGAGCCCGCAGCACCGAGTACGGCTGACAAGGCCGTTTTATCTTGGGATCCACGAAGTGACGGTGGGCCAGTTCAGCCGGTTCGTAGCGGATGCCAGTTACAAAACGGAAGCTGAAAGGGGTGACGGGGCTTATGGCTGGAACTCTGAGACGAAAAAATGGGAAAAGAATGCCAGATACAATTGGCAAAATCCTGGCTTTCAACAAAGCGACGACCATCCGGTAGTCTGTGTCAGTTGGAGCGACGCGGTAGCGTTTTGTGATTGGCTGAGCCGCAAGGAAGGGAAGAAGTACGGTCTCCCAACCGAGGCGGAGTGGGAGTATGCGTGCCGCGGGGGAACCACCACGATGTATTATCATGGCGACGATCCGGAGGGCTTGGCCAGAGTGGGCAATGTGGCCGACGTGACGGCAAAAGCGAAGTTCTCGGAGTGGAATACGATATCAGCTCGAGACGGCCATGTGTACACGGCGCCGGTTGGGCAATTCAGACCGAACGGGTTTGGCTTGTATGACATGCACGGCAACGTATGGGAGTGGTGTTCGGACTGGTATGATAGGGAATATTATGCGGGCTCGCCCACGGATGATCCGACGGGCCCGTCGGCAGGCTCGTCCCGCGTGTCTCGCGGCGGCGGTTGGAACGCCGCGCCGGGGTACTGCCGGTCGGCGTACCGGGCTGGGGAT
The DNA here is from genome assembly GCA_016934075.1 of Pirellulales bacterium. Taxonomy (GTDB): domain Bacteria; phylum Planctomycetota; class Planctomycetia; order Pirellulales; family Thermoguttaceae; genus JAFGTN01. The sequence goes on along the minus strand of JAFGTN010000098.1, from coordinate 5,366 downwards.
ACGCCGGGCTGCCGGTTCGACGTCCTCGGGTTCCGCGTGGCCTCAGATTTGGTGGATGCATCAGGCAAGTAAAGTAAGCAAGCGAGCGGAGGACGAGCATGCGGTGTGACGTGCCTCGCGGTAGCGAGGCCGAGCGGAGCGAGAGTCCACCGCAGGTTTGTACCGTAGCGAGCGGGTAACATGAGGAGGAGATAGGCGGCGCAGCCGCCGAGGGGTCTGGGGCGAAGCCCCGGCGAAATTTGGTATCGCAGATGTTAATAAGGGTAAAATGCAATTCAAGATAATCGCCATTTCGGCAATTGGTGACCTAGATGCAGAAGAAGAGTTGAATCGTTTTCTCCGTTCCCATCGGGTGATATCGGCTAAGAAAGAACTTGTCCAAACAAGCACAACTTCATATTGGTGCTTTTGCATTGAATATATTGATGGTCCGCCAAGTGGCCGGGAGAAAGAAAGCAGTCGTCGACGCGTGGATTACAAAGAGGTTCTCTCAGAATCGGATTTCGCTGTTTTCGTACAGTTACGGGAAGTGCGTAAACAGCTTGCCACGGATGAGGCGATTCCGGTGTACGTAGTCTGCACCAACGAGCAATTAGCCGAGATGGCCAGAAACCGATCTGAATCGATTTCGAATCTTAAGAAGATCAACGGATTCGGCGAAGCAAAAGCCGAGAAATATGGTAGTGCGTTTTTGAAAGCAATTCAAGAATCCTCTAAAAGGCAAGGTGATCAGCAAGATGCGGAGAGTGGGAAATCTGATTGAGCGGATTGCAAACGCAGATAACTTACGACTAGCGTTTTGGAAAGCATCGCGTGGTAAGCGTAGCAAAGAAACCGTATTGCAGTTTCGTGAAAACCTAGACGGTAATCTTTACGATTTGCGCCAGCAACTGCTTGCCAGCTCGATCGATTGGGGACCGTATCATACGTTCCTGATCCACGATCCGAAAAAGCGGTATATTTCTGCCGCGCCTTTCCGTGACAGGGTTGCTCATCATGCGATCATAAACGTGACCGAGCCAGTTTTCGAATCATATCAAATCCATGACAGCTATGCTTGTCGGAAAGGGAAAGGGCTGGATGGAGCCATTACTCGAGCCTTACGGTTTGCTTGTAAGAGTCGATGGTACATGAAACTTGACGTTCGTAAATTCTTCAATTCCGTTGATCATGATGTCTTAAAGGGGCTCCTAAAGCGACGATTCAAGGACCGTGTGGTGTTGAACCTCTTCAATGGAATCATCGACAGCTTTGCCAATACACCCGGTCGGGGAATTCCCATCGGTAATCTCACAAGCCAATTCTTTGCGAATCACTACTTGGGAGTTATCGACCATTATATAAAAGAAACAATACGATGTAAGCGATATGTCCGGTACATGGATGATTTTGTCATCTGGGCTGAAAGCCGGACGGCACTACGACGGATTCATCACAAGGTGACCTGTTTTATTCAAGAGCAACTGTATTTGGATCTTAAATCCCCATGTATGGACACTACTAAACGGGGATTGACGTTTCTCGGCTACCGAGTTTATCCCGGTCGGCTACGATTGGCACGGCGCAGTCGTGATCGGTTTATCCGGAAATTACGGCGATACCATGCGAACTTCGAGGAGGGATTGTGGGATGAAGAGGAGGCAGCCCGGCATGTCGAACCACTTTTAGCCTTTGTATGCCGCGCGGAGTCGCACGAATACAGAAAACGCGTTATGAAGAAATTGGGGCTTTGTCCGTTGGCTCGAACCGCGTGAATCGCGGCGGCAGTTGGAACAACACGCCGAGGAACTGCCGGTCGGCGAACCGGAATAGGAATACGCCGGACAACCGGAACAACAACCTCGGGTTCCGCGTGGCCTCAGCTCGCTGGAAAGCGGATGCATCCACCGAACCGGACAAAGTCCCGTCCCGAGCGGGAGTTCTTCGACCGACCGGGGTGAAGCCGAGAAACGCAGGCGGGATTGGTAGCCACTAACGGCGAAGATCCCGCCTGTCTGTCCCCAAGACCACAATACGGCTTTCGTCTAATCTCCTCAGTGTTATGTTTTTAAATTGCTGGGGTTTTATTACATTACCCACTCACGGCTGTTGTGAATTCGAGAACAAGGTCACATTATCTCCTGAAACATCGCTGGATGGACGTTGTTGGTCTTCCCGCGGACGATTGCGGTTATACGTTTCATCGAGCCGTTTGGCGATGTAGGTGGTGAGTTCAGACACAGTGAATTCGTTGTTTCGATCAGTATCGGCCGAGCGGGAGATAACCGCCTCGACAAGGAAATGGGTAAACTGTCCCATCCGCTGTGCGGACTTCCGAGTAATGAACAGACGCTCGTAGGCCTGCTGTTCGCTATGGCAAGCATATAGCGCTGTGATTTGGGGGCGAAACGATTTAGCAACACCTGACAGATCGGACCAGGGACGTGCTTCCCCCTTTCCCGTGGTTCTGGCGATTGGGAGCCAGCGGGATTGGATAGATTCGTCAGGGTCCTTAATAGCCGTACCGGCATGACAGCAGTCGAGCAAGATGGTGATGCGCGCAGCGGGCAGGTCTTCGAGCCACAATCCGAGCGTGTCGTCAAGCAACACATTTTTACCCTCGGCAGTCGCGTCGTACAGGCAGAGGGCTTCGTCCAGCCGATCCCGGTCGTATTCATCGAACGGTTTGACATCGGCAACTTGTGTTCCGTGACCGCTGAAGTGAAATAGCAGGTGATCGTTGCTGGTGAGCGTTTTCTGCAGACGTACAAAATGTGCCTTGAGTTCAGTGTAGGTCGCGGCTTTCCCCTTGAGTATTGTCACATTCTCGCTGGCGTAGCCGAGCTGCTCGACGACCAAGGCGGCGATTGCATCGGCATCGTTTTCAGCGCCTCGCAACGGGCGCGGTTTACTACCGTCAGCCAACCGAAAATTGGGGCAACAATTCACACCAACAATCAGTGCATAATCTGTTCCCAAAACCGGAGTCGTACAAATCTGCCAGCTCCAAACACATAGCGATAGAACTACAATCTTGTGGAAGGATTTCCTGATTCTGACCATGAGATAACAATACGGTTTCAAGAATCGTAGAAATAAGTAACCAGCGATGTTAGTGAAGTAACAATGTCGGCACTTAGCTCCAGGAGTATAATTTCCCGCAGAACCAACCATCTCTTAGTCCAAGTAATTAGGGAACTCGTGACTTATTCATATGTTTCAGCAGCAGTTCAACTTGCTCGGTGATTTGCCGCTTCATATCTTTACTTAGCTTTTCGGTGGGCACAGCCAACCAGGCAGTCGCTGCCTCTTTTAACTTGCCTTGTTCTGTCAAGGTCATAGCCAAATTGATTCGGGCGTCAACTTGGTTGGGATCGAGCTGAATCACATGGCGAAAGGCCGTTTCCGCCTGTTCAAGATCCCCATTCGTATACGCCGCCATCCCCCATCCCAACCACGGTATCGGTCGAGCATCGTAGTCTTCGGCGAGAGAACGAAATATCTCTTGTGCCTCGTCCACACGTGCCTGCTCCAATAATAAGTATCCACGATTCAACCGGATCGTTTGATCTGGCTTCTTGATCATTGATAGAAGTCTGTCTGCCTCTTTATTCCGCGCCACCTGATCATCGTCCGCCGGGGCACGAGCTACGACACCACCGATTTCATATCCTAGATCGGTCAGCGATCCTCGCTTGGATAAGGCCACTTCGGCAGGAATCTGCAAAGCCGCTTGAGCTTGCAAATTGATCAATCTCTGGGAATCGATACCTTTATTCCGGGCTGTCTCAATTGCGACGCGGACCTTATCAAACTGACCTTCACGCAACATAGCAATTGCCTTTCCATACACTCCTGGTTCGGACAATCCAGACGAAGGCCATACAATCCAGGTGATAATCAAAAGTGACGCGGCAACGGCCAGTAAGACCGAGTATCTCCTGTACCATGGCAATACTGGCGGGAGCATTGGTATCGTACTCGGTGACTGGTCGGTAGTTTCATCGATAGCTTCAGTTTCGTCGGCAGCCAGGCACATCATACGACTAACGGCCTGACGTGTTTGCGGATGGTTGTCCAGGTAGCACAGAACCCTTCGACGTTCGTCACCTGTAAGGTTGCCTTCAACGAATGAAGTAACCATCTCTTCGTCAATAGAGCTATCAGTCACCCCCTTGGGTTGTTCGTCGTCGGTTCGCTTTAAAAGTTCGGCCAGCAACTGGTCATCTAGGTGCGTTTTGTTGGACATCAATCGGCCTCCTCGCAGTCGTTTGGGCCATCCTTGCCAATTTCCTCGGCGAGTACATTCGCAAGTCGCATCTGCAACTCGCGCGACTCGCGGGCAATGATTCGCTCAAGACAATCGCGGATCGCCTGCGGCCGCTCGCTGCGAACGCCAAACTCGCGAATTTGACTCAATATACCTGCCGCCGCCTTCTGCTTGCGCCGTGTGATTGTGCCCGGATCGATGCCCATGCTGTTGGCCATTTGTTTTTGAGGAACGCCATCAAGTACAAGCATTTTCAGCAGGACACGATCCTCAGTAGTAACGGACTCGACCGCCGATCGGAACGCGGGCTGCAACATCTCCTCGCACTGTCGGTCCAGTACTATAGACGCTAGATCCCCTGCACTCACCGCTTCCGGCAAGGTATCTCCGGTAATCTCGTGCGAGTCGCGTTTGAGTGCCATAACACGATTCACAACGACGGTGCGAAGCCAACTCTTCAGTGGTGTTTTACCGTGGTAGGTCGCTAGCCGGGTAGGCCGATTAGTTCGGGGAAGAATCAAATCAGCTACCAAGTTATCAACTGCATCAACCGCCGTTGGGCCGCCTATCTTCGCTGCTACAGCACGGATGTAAGTGCTATACGTCTGTTCAAACATCTCGGCCGCCTCAGTTTCTCCAAACTCTAGTGCCTGTACTAATACAACGTCTGCCAAAACGTTGGCATCAACCTGCCGCTGGGCAAGTCGACCACGCTCAATCAGCTGTACCTCTTCCTCTAGATGGATGTTTAAATCTGAACATTGCGGCAAGTGACATCGGATTGCGACCCACAGACGCTGCACATACTTGTCAATACTCACAGAGTCATTGGCCAGCTGGAGGCCACACACTTCGTTGGCAAGTCGCCGAACCAAGCCTTCAAGAAATGCAACCACGACCGTCCGTCGAGTGTCGATATCCCTTGAGCTGCAATGCTCGTAATGGGCTAGCCACTCATCGATATCTGCGAGCAATGACATCACGGCATACTCCTGCCGCTGATCTATTGATGCGCTCGTAAGGTAAGATTGCGCGAGAAACTCTAGAATATGGTAGGCAATTTGATATGGTAGGCAATTTGATTTCCTGTAGCAAGTGGCCCATATTGCAGTGGCAG